>NZ_JBILQX010000061.1:0-18475 GCF_044372965.1 Elstera sp.
ATGGGAATCCCCCACCAACGCGCTGCCTTCGGTGGCGAGCAAATCGGCAATCGCTTCGCTTTCTTCCGCCGTCACGCCAAAGTCGCCTTCGATAACTTTTTCGTGCACCAGGGTTTGCAGGCCCGTAGCGAGATCGGTGACGAGGGCGACCGGGCGGCCTTCGGCGCGGGCGGTAAGCAGCTTTTCGAGCAACGACAGGCGCATGGGTTAAGCCTCGATCCGCTCGACGTAGATTTTCACCGTGCCGCCACAGGCCAGCCCGACCGACCAAGCCGCCTCGTCGCTGACCCCGAAGGTCAGCAAGCGCGGTTCGCCATCGGCAATCGCCTCAATGCCCTGTTCGATCACCGAGCCTTCAACACAGCCGCCCGAGACCGAGCCGATAAAGCGCCCATCGGCGGCTATCGCCAGATGACTGCCCGCCGGGCGCGGGGAGGAGCCCCAGGTGGCGATAACGGTGGCGAGCGCCACACCGCCCCCCGCCTTGGCCCAGGCGGCGGCTTGAGTGAGCACGTCTTCAGGATCAAGCGCCATAATAAGGTCACCTCCGGGCCGGAATGGGTTTTGTCAGGGCTTCGGCAAGCGCTGCCAGACTGTCTAACGAGTGAACAGGGCGCATCTCATCAGCATGGGGCAGCAGCGCTTGAATGCCTAATGCGCGCGGCGCAAACCCCTCATAGCGTAAAAGCGGGTTCAGCCAGATCAACCTTCGGCAGGAGCGCTGGAGCCGCGCCGCCTCCCGCCCCAGCAAGGCCGGATCGTCGCGCTCCAGCCCATCGGTAATCAGCAGCACAATCGCGCCGCGCCCGAGCACCCGCCGCGCCCAATCCTTATTGAAGCGCAACAGCGCGTCGCCGATTCGCGTGCCGCCCGACCAATCGACCACGGCGCGCGCCGCCCGGTCCACGGCTTGATCGACGTCGCGGTCTTGCAGGGCGCGGGTAATATTGGTCAGACGTGTGCCGAACACGAACGACTGCACCCGGTCGTGATCCTGAGTTAGCCCATGGACGAAATGCAGCAGAATGCGCGCGTAGCGGTCCATCGAGCCCGAAATATCGCAGAGCACCACAATCGGCGTTGGGCGTTCCCGCCGCCGGACGAATTTCGGTAGGGCGAATTCGCCACCCGAGCGGGCCGCCGCCCGCAGGGTCGCGCGCCCGTCGAAGCGCTTGCCCCAGGGGTGCCGCTGCCAGCGCCTCGACACCGTGGGCGGAAAGCTGAGCCGTAGCCGGGCGAGAGCCGCTTTCGCCGCCGCAAGCTCGGTTAAGCTCATGTTATCGAAATCGCGCTGGCGCAGTTCTTCCTGGGCCGAGGCGGAGAGGGTGGCGCTAATCTCCTCGCGCTGCTCCGGTTCCGCCTTGGCCTCGCGCGGCGCTTGATTGGAAAAGGCTTCAGCCAGCCGCGCCGCCAGATCGGGCGGTGGGGTGCCGGTGCCTTCTAACTGCAAATTCGGCAGCAGTAAGCCCATCATCCGCTCCAATAGGCGCGGATTGCGCCAGAACAGATGAAAGGCTTGATCGAAGATCGGCTTCTCCTCGCGCTTGCGCACCAGGGTAGCGTGCAAGGCCCAGTAAAGATCGTCCCGCCGCTCCGGCCCCACCGCCGCCGCCGCCTCAATCGCCGCCAGCGCGTGGGCCGGGCCAACCGGCAAGCCTGCGCGCCGTAGCACGCGGACGAAGTTCAGAATGGTCTCGCCGATTCGCCCGGCCATTAGATCCGCCCGATCATTAGAGTCCGAGGGGCTTCTGCGATAGCTCGGCCTGAATATCATTCAGCAGCCGCAGGGCTTCGGAGCCCCGCAAACGGGCGATATCATCTTGATATTTCAAGAGAACCCCTAGGGTCTGCTCGATCAAATCCGGGGTGAGGGCAATCGCATCCAACTGCACCAGCGCCTGCGCCCAATCGAGCGTTTCGGCGACGCCGGGCGATTTGAACAGGTCCATCCCGCGCAAACGCTGCACGAACCCAACGATCTGCGCCGCCAGCTCCTCGGCCGCGCCGCCCGCCTTGGCCCGCAGAATCGCCGCCTCGCGCTCCGCCGTCGGGTAATCGACCCAATGGTAGAGGCAGCGGCGCTTCAATGCGTCGTGAATCTCGCGCGTGCGGTTGGAAGTGAGGATCACGAGCGGCAGCTCCGGCGCGCGGATCGTCCCCATTTCGGGGATCGTTGCTTGAAAATCCGACAGGATTTCGAGCAAAAATGCCTCGAACGGCTCATCCGCCCGGTCCAACTCGTCGATCAGCAGTACCGGCGCGCCGCCTGGTTGCGGCGACAGCGCCTCCAGCAGCGGGCGGCGGATGAGGAACTCGGCAGAATAGAGCGACAGCCCCTCGCCAGAGGCTTCCGCCTGCCGGATTGCTAGTAACTGCTTCGGATAGTTCCACTCGTAGAAGGCGCTGGCCAGATCGAGCCCATCGTAGCATTGCAGCCGGATTAAACGCCGCCCGAGCCCGGCGGCGAGGACTTTGGCAATCTCGGTTTTGCCAACGCCAGCCTCGCCCTCCAGCAGCAGGGGCCGCCCGAGCTTCAACGCCAGAAACAGCACCGTCGCCAGCGCCCGGTCGGCGACATAGTTTTCCTGCGTGAGAAGGGCCAGAGTTGCATCAATGGAAGGCGGCAGCGAAACGTGGGTGGTCACTCAGAAACTCCTCGGAACTCGCGGCGCGTTAGCAGGGACTTTGTCCCTGCACCCTTACCCAAGGGGCTTGCCCCTTGGGAATCCCTTATTCCTCGTGTCGTCAATAAGATGGTAGAGTTAATGTTTTGTTTTTATTGATAAAAAGGATTACCAAGGGGCAAGCCCCTTGGTTGGGGTTGTTAGGGGCTTAGCCCCTAACTTAGCTCAAGCAATCGTCGCCACCGCTCGCTTCGCCAACACGCCGATCAGATGCGCCCGATAGGCGGCGCTGGCGTGAATGTCGCTATTGAGGTCGTCGGCGGGCCAAGTGGCACCGTCCAAAGCCGCCGCCGTGAAAGAGCCCGCGAGGGCGGTCTCGAAACTCCCGGCCCGAAACACACCCGGCCCGGCCCCCGTCACGGCGACGCGCACACCGCTGCCCGTGTCCGCGACGAAGACGCCGACGACGGCATAGCGGGAGGCGGGGTTCGGAAACTTGATGTAAGCCGCGCGTTTGGGCAGCGGGAAGCGGATTTCGGTAACGATTTCACCCTCTTCCAGCGCGGTTGCAAACAGGCCGGTGAAGAAATCATCCGCCGCAATTTCGCGCCGATCTGTCACCACCGTCGCCCCCAGGCCCAGAACAGCGGACGGATAGTCCGCCGCCGGATCGTGGTTGACGATGGAGCCGCCGATTGTGCCGCGATGGCGTACTTGCGCGTCGCCGATGCCATCGGCAAGGGCGGCGAGCGCCGGAAGCGCGGCGGCGACGATGTCCGAACTGGCGACATCGGCGTGCCGGGTCATCGCGCCGATGACGAGCGTATCGCCGTCACGGCGGATACCCGACAGGCTGGACAGCGCGCCGAGATCGACCAATTGGCTCGGCTGCGCGAGGCGTTGCTTGAGGGTAGGAATAAGCGTCATTCCGCCCGCCAAGACCTTGGCATCGCTATCGTTTGCGAGCGTGGCGACGGCATCGGCGACCGAAGCGGGGCGGGTATAGTCAAAGGCGTACATGGTCGCTCTCCTTATTCAGCCGCCGCAGCGGGCCGCGCGGCTTGAATGATCTGCCAGACTTTTTCCGGCGTCGCGGGCATATCGATATGGCTCACCCCATAGGGTTTCAGCGCGTCCACTACGGCATTGATAACCGCCGGCGGGCAGCCGATGGCTCCCACTTCGCCGCAGCCCTTCACCCCCAGCGGGTTATGGGTGCAGAGGGTGGTATGGTGATCGACGGTGATGAAGGGCACATCGTCGGCGCGCGGCATGCAATAGTCCATGAACGAGCCGGTCAGAAGCTGCGCATCCTCGCTATAGACGCAAGTTTCCAGCAAAGCCTGCCCAATGCCTTGAACGATCCCGCCTTGAACCTGGCCTTCAACGATCATCGGATTGATGACCCGACCCACATCGTCCACCGCCGTGAAGCGCACCACTTGGGTAACGCCGGTATCGGGGTCGATTTCAACTTCGCAAATATGCGAGCCGCCGGGGAAGGTGAAGTTTTTCGGATCATAGAAGGCGGTTTCTTCCAGGCCCGGCTCTTCGGTTTCGATAGGGTAATTATGCGGCACATAGGCGGCGAGGGCGATTTCGCCAAACGCCTTGCTGCGGTCGGTGCCCGCGACGGTAAACTTACCATCGGCGAAAACGATATCGGCCTCGGCGGCTTCCAGCAGATGGGCGGCGATGCGCTTGCCCTTGGCGACGATCTTATCGACCGCCTTCACAATCGCGGACCCGCCAACGGCGAGACTGCGCGAGCCATAAGTCCCCATGCCAAACGGAATCTTATCCGTATCGCCATGGACGATTTCGATGCTTTCGATGGGAATGCCCAATTGGTCGGCTACCACCTGCGCGAAGGTGGTTTCATGGCCTTGCCCATGCGAATGGGTGCCGGTGAAGACCGTGACCGAGCCGGTAGGATGCACGCGGACACTGCCGACTTCATAAAGGGCCGCGCGCGCGCCCAGGCTGCCGACGACCGCCGACGGGGCAATGCCGCAGGCTTCGAGATAGGTCGAAAGCCCAATGCCGCGCAGCTTTCCGCGCGCCGCGCTTTCAGCTTTGCGCGCCGGGAACCCGGCCCAATCAGATTTTTCCAACGCCCGATCCAAACACCCGGCGTGATCCCCACTGTCATATTGCAGGGCCACGGGGGTTTGATAGGGGTAGGCATCGGGCGGAATGAAGTTGCGGCGGCGCAACTCGACCCGGTCAATCCCCGAGACTTCCGCCGCTACATCGACCAGCCGTTCCAAGAGGAACGTGGTTTCTGGGCGACCCGCGCCGCGATAGGCGTCGACCGGTACGGTATGGGTGAACACCGCCTTCACTTCGCCGTAGATGGCGGGCGTCGTGTAAACCCCGGCCAGCAAAGTGCCCGAGAGATAGGTCGGCACTGCAGGCGCGAAGGTGGAGAGATAGGCCCCCATATTGGCGATGGTGGCAACGCGCAGGCCGAGGAAGCGGCCTTGCTCGTCCATCGCCAATTCGGCATGGGAATGATGGTCGCGCCCGTGGGCATCGCTCATGAAGCTTTCCGAGCGCTCGGCGGTCCATTTCACCGGGCGTTCGATTTGCTTCGCCGCCCAGGTAACAATCGCTTCTTCAGCATAGTGGAAAATCTTCGACCCAAACCCGCCGCCGACATCGGGGGCGACGACGCGCAACCGCGATTCGGGGATACCAAGCACGAAGGCGCCCATCAGCAGGCGAATGACGTGCGGATTTTGCGACGTCGTGTAGAGCGTGTGTAGATCGTTCGACACATCGTAATCGCCAATCGCCGCACGCGGTTCCATCGCGTTCGGGATCAGGCGGTTATTGATGAGATCGATTTTGGCGACCCATTTGGCCTTCTCAAACGCCGCATCCGTCGCGGCTTTATCGCCGATGTGCCAGTCAAAACAGAGGTTATCCGGGGCTACATCCGGCCAGACTGGCGGCGCGCCCGGCTCCAGCGCTTTCTTAGCGTCAGCAATGGCGGGCAGGGGTTGATAGTCGATCTCGATCAATTCAGCCGCGTCTTTGGCTTCTGAATAGCTTTCAGCGATGACGACGGCGACTTGATCGCCGACATAGCGCACGAAGTCTTGGGCGAGGGGCGGATGCGGCGGCTCCTTCATCGGGCTGCCGTCCTTGGAATGGACCTGCCAGCCGCAGGGGATGGAGCCGACCTTCATATCGTCGCCCGTGAAGACGGCGACCACGCCCGGCGCGGCTTTCGCGGCCGAGGCATCCAGCGACGCAATCTTCGCATAGGCGTGGGGCGAACGCAGAATATAGGCGTGGGTTTGGTTGGGGCGGTTCATATCATCGGTATAATTGCCCTTACCGGTCAAAAACCGCTTATCTTCCCGCCGCTTAACGGAAGTTCCTACTGACGTTACACTCATCGCCTCGTCCTCCCTGAACTCGGACTGATTCTGCTGATTTTTATTTTGTTATTCAGCAGCTTGCGCAGTTTGGCGCAGCGTTTGGGCCGCGTGTTGAACGGCCTTCACGATATTATGGTAGCCGGTGCAACGGCAGATATTGCCTTCCAGCCAGGTGCGAATCTCATGTTCGCTGGGGTTCGGATTCTTCACAAGAAGATCGGCCGAACTCATCACCATGCCGGGGGTGCAGAAGCCGCACTGCAAGCCGTGATGCTCGCGGAAAGCTTCTTGCAAGGCATGGAGCGCGCCCGCCTGCGCCAAGCCTTCGATGGTGCGCACGGTCGCTCCATCGGCTTGCACCGCGAGAATCGTGCAGCTTTTCACCGAATCGCCGTTCACATGAACGGTGCACGCGCCGCATTGGCTGGTATCGCAGCCCACATGCGTGCCGGTGAGGTGGAGATTGTCGCGCAGCAACTGCACCAGCAGCGTACGCGGTTCAACATCGGCAGTAACTTTTTTGCCGTTAACGGTTAGCGAAACAGAAACTGTGCTCACACCCGAACCCTCCCTTCCGAGGTCAATCGCGCTCCAACGGCCCACCCTTGTTAAATGGTGCGGTGCCTGTTGTTGGTTGTGCGGTGCAGCATTGACGCTGACCCGCCTTCTCGGCGCTTATTTGCGAAAACTACTGTGGTTTCTTTGTGTTACGATTTCAAGCCACAACCGCAACTAAGAGCCCGGCGAGAATCAGAAGCAAGCCAGAAATCCACAACCAGGGCGCGAGGGCTTTGGTTTCTTGATCGACGACTTCGACGATTTCATCCATGGCCTTAGCCTCATCCGCCGTGGCGGGCGAGGCAGTTTCAGCGGGCGGCGGCGGGATATCATCTAACGTTTCCGCCCCATCGGCGGCGGCTTCTGCCGCGTCTTCGGCATCAACGGCAGCGGCGCTTTCGGCGCTCACCAGCGTGTTGAATTTCTGGAAGAACTCAGCCGCCAGACTTTTTGCCGCACCATCAATGAGGCGCGAGCCGATTTGCGCCAGTTTCCCACCAATTTGCGCATCGACCACATACGAAAGTTTGGTGCCCTCGGGCACGTCTTCGAGCTTCACCGTCGCGCCGCCCTTGGCAAAACCTGCCGGGCCGCCCTTACCTTCGCCTTGAATGCGATAGCCGTTGGGCGGGTCGAGATCGAGCAACGTCACTTGCCCGGTAAAACTGGCTTTCACCGGGCCAATTTTCGCGGTCACTTTCGCTGAAAGTTCGGTATCGGACAGTTTATCGATGGTTTCGCAGCCAGGGATTGCTTGGCGCAAAATCTCGGGGTCGTTCAGGGCACGCCACACGCGATCTCGCGGGGCGGCGATGATGGTTTCGCCGGTTAGGTCCATTTTTATTCTCCGCTGAAACGATCAGGCTTTACGGTAGCGAGGCGCTCCCTGGGCTTCAAGGGGCGCAATCGGTTTTTCGCGGGCGTTCAGAGGAATAAAACCCACCATCCTCCGCCCCTAAGCCTTTAGTCTGCTTGAGCTGCCGAGCGAAACTCGCTATCGACCAGGGGCCGAAGAGCGCGTGTTGAAAAGAAAACAGGGAGGATTGGGATGCTCCGGGAAAAAATAGGGCGGGCCTGCTTGGGCGGATTGCTTGCCCTTTCGATAATGATACTCGCGGGGCCGGTTTTTGCCGCCGAGGGTGCCCCCGCGCTCTCGGGGGCCGGATTGTCGCTGCTCTGGGCCCTGCCGTTCGCGGGGATTCTCCTGTCTATCGCACTCTGTCCGCTGCTGGTGCCCGACCTTTGGCACCATCACCACGGTAAGATTGCGGCGGGCTGGGCGGTTCTGTTTCTCGTGCCCTGCGCCGCAATGCTCGGCGTCAAGATTGCTTTTTACGAGCTGCTGCATGTGCTGCTGCTCGATTTCGTGCCGTTCATTATTCTGCTGACCGCCCTGTTTACCGTGGCGGGCGGGGTACGCTTGCGCGGCGGTTTCGTCGGCACCCCCGGATCGAATGTGGCGCTGCTGGCTTTCGGGGCCTTGATGGCCGGGTTCATGGGAACCACCGGGGCGGCAATGCTATTGGTCCAACCGCTGTTACGCGCCAATGAACGCCGGAAGCATAAGACGCATGTATTTGTTTTCTTTATCTTTCTTGTGGCGAACATCGGTGGCGCGTTAACCCCGCTGGGCGATCCGCCGCTGTTCTTGGGGTTCTTGAAGGGCGTTAGCTTCTTTTGGTTCACCGAACATCTGCTGGCGCCAATGGTGGTGACGGGCGGGATTCTGCTGGCGGTTTTTTATGCGATCGACTGGTGGGCCTACCGCAAGGAAGCCCCCGAGGTGCGGGTATTGGGCGACCATGAGCGCGATAATCTCACCATTCAAGGCCTGCGCAATATTGCGTTGCTCATGGGGATTGTCGCGGCGGTGCTGCTCTCGGGCTTACGCGATCTCGGCACCTTCGTTACGATCTACCATGTGCCGATCAGCGGGCAACAGTTAGCGCGCGATGCCGCCTTGATTGCGATCATTGTCGCCTCGCTGAAGCTCACCCGGCACGGTATCCGCGACGAAAATCACTTCAACTGGGGGCCGATGCTGGAAGTCGGCAAGCTGTTTATCGGGATTTTCATTACGATTATCCCCGCGATTGCCATTTTGCGGGCAGGCTCCGGCGGGGCTTTGGCGGATCTGGTGGCCTTTGCCAATCCGAACGGCGTGCCCGATATCGCCCGTTACTTCTGGCTCACGGGGATTCTGTCGAGCTTCCTCGATAATGCCCCGACGTTCCTGGTGTTCTTCAACCTCGCGGGCGGTGATCCCATCGCCTTGATGGGGCCAATGGCAGCGACACTGACCGCGATTTCCGCCGGGGCCGTTTTCATGGGGGCGAATACCTATATCGGCAATGCCCCGAACTTCATGGTGAAAGCGGTGGTTGAGCATCGCGGCGTCAAGATGCCCAGCTTTTTCGGCTATATGGTCTGGTCGACCGTGCTCCTGGTGCCCACCTTTGTTCTGGTGACGTTTATTTTCTTCCGCTGAGGGGGCATGGATCGACCTATCCTGATTGCGGGGGAGATTTACCGGGATTCGAGCTATGGGCGACGGCATCCCTTGGCCATCGCGCGGGTTTCCTCCACGGTCGATCTCATCCGCGCGCTCGGTTGGCTCGATCCGTCCCGCTATATCGACGCGCCCCAGGCGACGCCGGAGCAACTTGCCCGGTTTCATGCGCCCGACTATATCGCCGCCCTGGCCGAAACCGAGGCGGCGCAGGCGGCGCCGTTAGAGGTTCGGGAGAAATATAACATCGGGCGGGCGGGCAATCCGATCTTCCCGGAAATGTTCCGCCGTCCGGCCACCGCCGCCGGGGCTGGGCTGCTGGCCGCCGATCTGATTGCCCAAGGCGCGCGCTGCATCCATTCGCCTGCGGGCGGCACCCACCACGGCAGACCGGCGCAGGCGAGCGGCTTTTGCTATGTGAATGATCCCGCCCTCACGCTCTTGCGGCTGCTTGATCAAGGGTTTACGCGGGTTCTTTATCTCGATTTCGACGCGCACCACGGCGACGGGGTGGAAGCCGCCTTTATCGGCGATCCGCGCGTTCTGTGCGTTTCGATCCACGAGGAAAAGCGCTGGCCCTTCTCGGGCGCGCTGACCGACCGGGCGGAGGGATCGGCCTTCAATCTGCCCGTGCCCGCCGACTTTAACGATAGTGAGCTTGGCTTTATCGTTGAAATTTTGGTTCTCCCGTTAGGTCAGGCCTTTGCGCCGGAAGTCGTGGTGATCCAGGCGGGGGCCGATGGGCTGGCGGAAGACCCGTTGAGCCGCCTGACCCTCTCCAACGGCGCGCTGTGGCAGGCGGTTCGGGCCGGGCAGGGGCTTGCCCCGCAGGCGATCATTCTCGGTGGTGGCGGTTATAATCCTTGGTCAGTGACGCGCGCCTGGGCAGGGCTGTGGGGTTGCCTGAATGGGTTTGATCTGCCAGGCCGTCTGCCTGCGGCGGGTGAGGCGGTGCTCAGGGGGCTCGTCTGGGATCACCGTTTGGGCCGCACGCCGCCCGAAGACTGGTTCACTACGCTGCAAGACCGCCCACGCCCCGGCCCGATCCGCCCGGAGATCTCCCAGGGCGTCGATTGGTTGCTGGCGGAGGCGGCGCGGGCTGGGCTATAGGGAAAGCCTCTGGAGAAGGAGACTATAATGCGGCTGATTATTGCGCTTTGCCTTCTGGTCGGGCTTGCCGGGCTATCCCCCGCGCCCGTTCAGGCCGAAACCCTTCTCGCCCAGGGAACGCAAAGCTTCGAGAAAGCGCCGCTGACTATTCGCAGCCAGGGGCGTGAGCTGCGCTTTACCGTGGAACTGGCCCTGACCCCAGGGCAAATGTCGCAAGGCTTGATGTACCGCCGCGCGCTGGCCCCCGACGCCGGAATGCTGTTCCTGCATCCGCAGGAGCAAGAGCTTGCGATGTGGATGGCCAATACGCTGATTCCGCTCGATATGCTGTTCATCCGCGCCGATGGCAAAATTCACCGCATTCAAGAGCGCGCGGTGCCGCTGTCGGAAACGACGATCAGTTCGGGCGGGCGGGTGAAGGCGGTTCTGGAGCTTGCGGGCGGCTCGGCATCGCGGCTTGGCTTGAAGCCCGGCGATCAGGTTGTTTTCCCCGGTCTCGGCACGCCTTAACGCCGCCGGGAGTTTTCCGCTGTTGCACCTGCGACACTGACCCGGTAAAAGCCTTACGAACGGTCGAACCGTAACGTCGGGGCGTAGCGCAGTCTGGTAGCGCGCCTGCTTTGGGAGCAGGATGTCGGGGGTTCAAATCCTCTCGCCCCGACCAAACGGTCGTTTGTGGCCCTCTCGTGCAGAAGAGCTTACACCCATGTCCTTGCCCGTTATTGCCGCCGCTGGTCCTGCCGCTCGCATTTATCGCCCGGCGAAGAATGCTATGCAGTCCGGCAAGGCCCTGACCAAAGCCTGGGTGCTGGAGTACGAACCCACCGCCGCCCGCGTGCCCGAACCCTTGATGGGCTGGGTCTCGGGCCGCGATACGCAGGCGCAGGTTCGGCTGACCTTCGATACGAAGGACGAGGCCATCGCCTACGCTCAGCGTAATGGTTTGGCGGCGACGATCACCGAACCGCAGACCCCGAGCTTGAAAATTCGCGCTTACGCCGATAACTTCCGCCCCGGCCGCATCCGCTGGTAGCAGCGGTGGCCGTCGGGCTTCGGCGCCCGTAGCTCAACAGGATAGAGCAACCGGCTTCTACCCGGTTGGTTGGGGGTTCGATTCCCTCCGGGCGCGCCACCCCCCACTATCGTTCTATTTCGCCGAAAGCTGCCGGATTGCGTTCGCCCAATCTTCCACATGATGGGACTTGGCGAGCAAACCGTTTTCGACCGTGTGAATATCGATCGTCATAATATCGAAGCTTTTTCCGGTTGGCTGAACCCCCATGAACGCGGCAACCGGCGTGCCTTTGGCGCGGCCCCGAACCACAAACTTATTGCCGCTGTGCAAGATTTCCTGAATCTCCCAGGAGAGATTGGGGATGAGTTTTCCAAAGCCGCCAAGCTGCCCGATAAACTGCTCGCGGGATTTTGCCGCGCCCGAATAATCGCCGATGCTTTCCCAGGTCGGGGCCATCACCTTTAGCGCGCGCTCGGCAAGGTCGGGGGCGGTTGTTGAATTGAGCAAGGTGTAGAAGGCTTCAACGGTGGTGCGGTCATCGGCATGCGCGGCAGGGCTTGCCAGCGTTGTGGCAACGGCGGCGGCGGCGAGAGTTCCTATTACTTTGTTCATTGCGGCGATCCTTGGTTGAGGCGCAAGGCCGGGGTGGCTTGCTGAGGCCAACTATGGCGGAGTGCCGCAAAATCGATTAGATAGTGTAATTAGAAATGATTATTCGATTGAATCGATGATTGACCAGCTTCGCGCCTTGGCCGTTTTTGCAAAAACCGTCGAAGCGGGCAGCTTCCGCGCCGCGGCCGAGGGGCTCGGGCTGTCGCCATCGGTTGTGAGCCATCATATTGCGCGGTTGGAAGAGCGGTACGGCGTGGCGCTCCTGTACCGGTCGACGCGCAAACTATCGCTTACACCCGATGGTAAGCGCCTATTTGCTGCGGCCCAGGCGATGTTAGCCGCGGCAGAAGCGGGGCTCGACGGGCTCGCGGACCGATCATCAGACGATCTCGCGGGCGCGCTCAGCATCACCGTTCCGGCAGTCTTAGCGATGGGGCGGCTGATCGAGGATATTGCCGCCTTCGCCGATCTTTACCCCAAAGTGGCGCTCTCGCTGAACTTCAGCGACCGCCAACGCAATTTGATTGGCGAGGGAATCGATGTTGCCTTGCGGTTAGGCTGGCTGCGCGACAGTAGTTTGAAGGCGCGTAAGCTCGCGGACGCGCCGCGCTGTCTTTATGCCGCCCCTGCCTATATCGCCCGGCAGTCTGCCCCCGTTACGCCCGCCGATCTGGTGGGGTGGGATTGGGTGTATCTCAGTGGCGTCACCCCGGCGGCGGATTTCACCGGCCCTTTGGGGGAGGCCGTCCGCGTGGCGTTCACCCCCCGGCTTGCGGTGGATGACGCAATTGCGATGTACCGCCTCGCGCGGGCCGGGCTCGGCGTAACCTTGGCCCCAGCCTTTCTCGCCGAGCCGGACTTGCAAACCGGGAAGATTGCCGAGGTTCTGCCGACCTGGACCCCGGCTTCCTTGGGGCTTTACGCCGTTTGGCCCCCCAATGCGCCGCGCGACAGCCTCACCGGGCGCTTCGTTGACTTCTTGGCAGAGCGGGCGCGTGACCGCAAATAACTCAGCGATTTGAGGCTAAGGGCGCAGAAGCCCATGGCGGGTCAGCAGACTCGCTGCAAGCGGCCCCGTAAGGGCATCGCGCAGGGCGCGGGTTTCCGGCCGGTCCCGCCCGGCGACGATATCCAGCGTATAGGTCAAACCCGCTTCCAGATCGGCGGGGGCGGTGCCGGAGAGTTCGAGATGCGGGCGGTGAATGAGTAGGCTTGCCGGAGCGAAGGCCGCCGGAATTTGCCCATCGTCGAGGGCCGAGCCTAGATCGGCCATCGACGGGAAGGATTGCAGCAGTGCAATCGATGGCGGCTCGAGCCGCAAGGATTGCAGGAAACTGCCCGTGAGGCGGGACAGGGTGTCGTCCGCCCCCGTCACCATGCCGATCAGATTGCCTTCCAACGGTACGACCAGATTGACGCCGGGGCGCAGCCGGATCGGCGTTGCCCGTTCGCTGCGCACGATCAAGACGATACGGTCTTTGGCGAAGATCTGTTCGCCGCCGAGGTCCAGCCGTCCCGCTTCCAGCAACAGGCCGCGCTGGGCCGGACTATCGGTAATGACGAGATCGACGGCGCCATCGCTATCCAGCCGCGCCATCAACTCACCCGCGCTGGCAGCCCGGATCGAAATTGGGCGCTTCGGCGCGGTTTCGGCCAGGATTTCCTTCAAGGGTTCGATCAGTTGGAACGGCGCGAGCAGCACGGGGGCTTGCGCTTTCGCCGCGACCGGGCGGGCTGGGGCGGCGGGCTTGGTTTGGGCAAGAGCAGGCGTTGCACCGAGAACGAGTGCCACGGCTCCCAACAGCAGGGGGCGACGGGCGATTCCAAAACGGTTCAACATGCTCTCCGACCTTTCTTATTAGTGCGATGCGCCGTGTTTATAGAGATCCTGTGGCGAAATTAGGGGCTCGCTGGTGACGTCCCAGGTGCCCTTATCCGTCGCCGCGCGGTTGAAGAAGCAGGAGCGGCGGCCCGTGTGGCAGGCGACACCCTCTTGCTCCACCACGGCCAGCAGGCAATCGCCATCGCAATCGAGCCGCAGTTCAATGAGACGTTGAACTTGGCCGGAGGTTTCCCCCTTGCGCCATAGGCTTTGCCGTGAGCGCGACCAATAGCATACGCGGCCCGTGGTGAGGGTTTCGGTGACGGCGTCGCGGTTCATCCAGGCCATCATCAGCACTTCGCCGCCGTCTTTGGCTTGGGCGATGACGGGTACGAGGCCGGTCGCGTCAAATTGGATTGCATCCAGTAATACGGCAATCTCGGTGGCGGACATATAGGCAGTTCCTTCGAGTCTCACTATGATCGGCGCAGAGCTTGGCAGAGGGGCGGGCATTTTGGCAATCGATCACGATCATAGCTTCTGTGTTACTGGTGCAATGGCGCGGGCGGATGCGCTCTGCGCTGCGCGCGGCGTGCGTTTGACGCCCGTGCGTCGCCGTGTGCTGGAGTTGATTTGGCGCAGTCACGCGCCGGTCGGGGCCTATGCCATGCTCGATGTCCTGCGGCTGGAAGGCTTCAACGCCCAACCGCCGACTGTATACCGGGCGTTAGAGTTTCTGAGCGAGCAGGGGTTAATCCACCGGCTCGAATCGCGCAACGCCTTCATTGGCTGCCCGTCGCCCGACCATCCCCATCAGGCGCTTTATCTCATTTGCACCCATTGCGGCACGGTGGAGGAGCGGGAAGATAGCCCCGATCTGGCCAAGGCTTTGACGGCGCTGGCGGATAAGACGGGGTTTCGGATTGCAGGCCGCACGCTGGAACTCACCGGCCTGTGCCGGGGGTGCAGCGCAACCCAATCGGCAGCGTAAAAGAATGGGGGCCGAAGCCCCCAAAGCTGGTTAAGCTTGCGCGGCTTTCATCCGCTCGAACCCGGCGGCAAGATCGGCCTTCAAATCGTCAATATGCTCAAGACCGACGCTCAGGCGCAGCAACTGCCCCGGTTCGTCCCAGGCGGTGGCGGTGCGGATCGGGCGCGGATTGCACGGAACAATCAAGCTTTCAAACCCACCCCAGCTAAAGCCCATACCGAACAGTGATAGAGGATCGAGAAACGCCGCGAGCGCCGGTTTTTCGATGGGATGAAGAATGATGCTAAATAAGCCGCTCGCGCCGGTAAAATCCCGCTTCCACAGGGCATGACCGGGGCAATCGGGGCGGGCGGGGTGCAGCACTTGTTTGACTTCCGGGCGGGCGGCGAGCCACTCGGCGAGATCGAGCGCCATTTTCTCTTGATGTTTCAGGCGCACGTCCATCGACCGCAGGCCGCGCAGCAGCAGATAGCAATCGTCCGGCGCAAGCGAAATGCCGAGGTCGCGCACGGCCTGGCGAATCAGGGGCTCGCATTCCTTGGTGAAGGTAATGGTTCCCGCCAGAAGGTCGGAATGGCCGGACATATATTTGGTTGCGGCCTGAATAGAGATATCGACGCCATGGGCGAAGGGCTTGAAGTACAGCGGCGTCGCCCAGGTATTATCCATGAGAACAAGGATATTGTGGGCGTGGGCCGCTTCGGCAATCGCTGGGATATCTTGGACCTCAAACGTGTAGGAACCCGGTGATTCGGTTAGAATCGCGCGTGTGTTCGGCTTGAACAGTTTGGCGATATCGGCCCCCAGCAATGGATCATAATAGTCCACCTCAACACCGAAGCGCGCGAGGATGTGATTCGAGAAGCGGCGACCCGGCCCATAGGCACTGTCGGTGATCAGCAGATGATCGCCCGCCTTCAGAACCGCGAGCAGCGCCGCCGTAATCGCAGCAAGCCCCGAGGGTACGACGCAGGCACCATGTGCGCCCTCAAGCTCGGCCACGGCAGTTTCAACGGCAAAGGTCGTCGGTGTGCCGTTCAACCCATAGGTCACGCGGCCCGTTTCGTCGGGGCGCAGATGGCTCTGCTCGAAGGCCGCGAGCGTCGGGAACAGAACCGTCGAGCCGCGATGGACCGGAAGATTAACCAGCCCGTGATAGGCATCTGGCGTGCGACCAAGAGTGGTAAGGCGGGTGGCTTCTCGATAGTGTTTGGAGTCCGACATTATAACCCTCAGTTATGGAGGTGCTTAGCCAAAGAATAGCCAGAGACTCTAAAGTTCCCTAATGCCCCCGATTTAGTCTATTATGATAGAGACACAAGCGATTGCCCGCGCCAAGCCCCCGTTCTTTTCACCTGAAACCAACGGCATTAGCCGTTTGCGGAAATGTGTCAGAAATTTTTCGCAATCTGTCTAAAGATGATTGACCGAAACACGATATTCTGAAAAAAACATGTCTAGGTGCACTGGCATAAACGCCAGCACCGGTAGGATCGAGCCCTGGGGTAGGGGACGGTTTCGGTCGGTGATGTTACTTAAAAACACCAGTTTCGTGAACAGGCCCCGCCAAGTCGGGAATGAGGAGTTTGAGGGAATGAGCAAGATGACCTTCACGTTCGCTAATGTGCTGGCCGCCGGTGCGGTGGCTCTGCTCGCTGCAGGTGCCGCAAACGCCCAGGGCGCAGGCACCCTCGCAGCTGTTAAGCAGCGCGGTGTCGTGAACTGCGGCGTGAACACCAGCCTTCCGGGCTTCTCGGCGCCGGATGCGCAAGGCAATTGGACCGGTATGGACGTTGACACCTGTAAGGCGATTGCCGCTTCGGTGCTCGGCGATGCCAAGAAGGTGAAATTTTTCCCGCTGAACGCGCAGCAACGCTTTGCCGCGCTGCAGTCGGGTGAAATCGACGTTCTGTCCCGCAACACCACCTGGACCCAGACGCGCGACACGTCGCTCGGCCTGAACTTCGCTCCCGTGACCTTCTTCGACGGTCAGGGCTTCATGGTCTCCAAGAAGCTCGGCGTGAAGAGCGCCAAGGAACTGAACGGCGCCACGGTTTGCGTGCAGCCGGGCACGACCACCGAATTGAACCTCGCCGATTATTTCCGCGCCAATAAGATGGATTTCAAGCCGGTCGTTATTCAAGAGCTGGCCGAAGTTGAAGCCGCCTTCTTCGCTGGTCGTTGCGACGTTTACACGACCGATGCCTCGGGCCTCGCGTCCACCCGTGCCGCGCGCGCTGCGAATGCCGATGATTACGTGATTCTGCCGGAACTCGTCTCTAAGGAGCCGCTGGCTCCTGCCGTCCGTCAGGGCGATGACGAATGGTACAATATCGTCTTCTGGACGGTAACGGCCCTGGTTGAAGCCGAAGAGCTTGGCGTGACCTCGAAGAATGCCGATGATCTGAAGAAGTCCGACAATCCCGCCGTGAAGCGCTTCCTGGGCGTGACGCCGGGCATGGGCAAGAACCTGAATCTGTCGGAAGAATGGGCTTACAACGCTGTGAAGGCCGTCGGAAATTACGGCGAAGTGTTCGAGCGCAATGTCGGCAAGGCGACCCCGCTGAAGCTGGAGCGTGGCCTGAACGCGCTGTGGACCAAGGGTGGCCTGCAATACGCTATGCCGGTGCGCTAAGCGCGCTTTCCAAGCTTGATCGGTCGATGGGATCGACCGATCTTGGCTTCGGGCTTTAGGGAAGGGCGCCGATCTCGCCCGCGCATCGCGTGGGTTTGGGTTCGGCGCCTTTTCTCTATCTTCAGCTTGAGGTCAAAGTTTCGAGCCAGAGTTCTGGGCATGTGATTTGCATGATCCAGTAAACAGTGATGCTGACGCCGGGGAGATTTCCATGACGGATCGGCGAAGCGGGGCCGGGGTCATCGAAAAGCCAAAAACGGCTTTTTGGAACGACCGCGATGTTCGCGCAGTCCTTTTTCAGATTCTGATCGTTGCTTTGGTGCTGGCCGCAGGCTGGTATCTTATTCACAATACGTTGACCAATCTCGAAAGTCGCAAAATCGCGACCGGGTTCAGCTTTCTGACCCGCGAAGCCGGTTTTAGTATTGGTGAAACTCTCGTTCCTTATTCCGCTGCGGATACTTATGCGCGCGCAATTTGGGTTGGGATTGTCAATACACTGGTGATTTCGGTCATCGGTATTATTCTTGCGACCATTCTTGGCACGGTGGTCGGGGTGGCTCGCCTTTCAACCAATTGGTTGTTGGCAAGATTAGCCTCGGTCTATGTCGAGGGCTTGCGCAATACCCCGTTGCTGTTGCAACTGTTTTTTTGGTATGCCCTCGTCAGCGAGGCGTTACCGCCGGTTCGTCAGGCGATCAAGCTGATTCCGGATTACGTCTTCCTTAGTCAGAAGGGGTTACGCATCCCCCATATCGCTGCGGACGCCATCCACGGATGGATGTTTGCGCTGCTTCTGGGCGGAATTGCGGCAGCAGTTTTGTGGCGTCGTGCGGCGGCAAAACATCAGGAAGCCACGGGTAAGATCCGGCCGATTTTCTGGCCGACGATTGGTTTGATGTTCGGCCCTGCGGCGGTGATTTGGCTCATTGTCGGCGCACCACTGACATGGATTAAGCCTGAGCTGCGCGGGTTCGACTTCCAAGGGGGCGGTACTTTCTCTCCCGAGATGATGGCCCTGCTGATTGGTCTCGTAACCTATACCTCGACGTTTATTGCCGAGAATGTCCGTGCTGGGATTCTGTCCGTTTCGAAGGGCCAGTGGGAAGCCGCTCGCGCTTTGGGCTTGCCGAATAGCCGGGCATTACGCCTGATCATTCTGCCGCAGGCGCTGCGCGTGATCATTCCGCCCATGACCAGCCAATACCTC
>NZ_JBILQX010000212.1:0-5371 GCF_044372965.1 Elstera sp.
ACTAAAATAACGACGCGGCTTACGCCGCCTCGTCGACCGTAACCGCCTTAGGCTGCGGCACATCGACGATGTAGGGATTGACCGCGTAGCGGTAATCCCATTCCCGTCGATCAAAATAGGCCACCCGTTTTACTTTCATCGGGTAAGGCGCGGCTTTTGTCAGGACGAGCGCCTCGTCGGCTTTCAGCCGCCGCAGCTCGTCGCCGGTAATGACATTGCGCTTTTGCTCGCTGCGGCTGATCCCAAGATTGCCGCTGGCGTTGCCGCCCATTGGCTGTCCACGGTCTTGCGTTCCGACGCCCTGGCTGTCGGACTGGACCACCACCGTGGTCTCGCCCGCCAGCGCCGCCAGCTCGTCCGCTTCGCGGCCTTGCGCTGCCGAGACACCGAAGATCGAGAGCAGGTTGCAGGCCCCCATCCAAACGGTAGCGCCATCCTTTCCGTAGTTCAGATCCAGCTGACGCCGATCTTGCAGAATCACCACGGTGTCGATGCCATAGCCCGCCCCATAGGTGACCACACCTGCACCGGTCTTAGGATCGAGCAGCGAGGTCATTTGGCCGAGGACAGCAAACTCGTCGAGCACCAGCTTAAAGTTCCGCTTAGGCCGCCGCTCCTGGCGGAGCGCGACCTGGATCGCCGAATTAATCACCACCCGAAACAGGCGACTGAAACGCTGCGCGTATTCAGCGCCAACGCAGACATAGAGATCGGCGCGCCCCTGGATCACGTCGTTGAGATCGAAATCGCTGGCCGAGAGCGAATCCTGCACCAAAGGATCCGCCAGCCATTGAACTTGGCGCGTCAATGTCGTGAAGAACGATCCCCGTTCATCACCCTGGGCCGCAGTCAAGGCCTGACCGCAGAGGGCAGGCAAGCCTGCCCCAATCTGCGGGTTGGCCATCATGGCCTTTGACCAGGCCTCGACATTCGCCTCCCCTGACGTCAGCAACCGATAGACGCTCCCGAGGTTTCGCTCGTGGCGTGGCGAGCGCCACGCAACGTCGGCGATGGCCCCGGCGATGATTGTTTTAGCGAGGTCGTTAAAATGGGCTTTATCGCCTTCGGCGAATTGGACGATGCCGTCCGCCAGCAGCTGACAATCATTCTGAAACTGCGACTGGCCTTCCCGGTCATGTTCGCCTGGCGTCACGATCTGATCGAAGGGATTGAAGCGATGTTGCGGGCCAGGACATTTGGGAATGCGCATCGGGGCAAGCCGATAAACGCGATGGCCAAGCAGCCTGCGGCTGATGGCCGTGATCGCGTAATTCTCGCCCTTAGGGTCGATGACCAGGCAACCGCCGAGATATTCCAGCAGCCAGATGATGACGGCGGTGATGCCTTTCCCTGACCGCATCGGCGCGATGACGATGGCCAGCCCCTCACCGAGGAAGCGCAGCAACTTGTCCTCCAGAATGCCAAACACCAGCCCTTCGGGCCGGTGAAAAATTTTCATCTCGTCGTCGGTCGCAAAGCGCCCCGTGCCGAAGGTGCCATGCTTCGAGCGCTCATAATCTTCACCACGCTGGATGCCGACGAGAATGCGCCCGCTGCGGATGATGAGCCGGAGGCCCATCACCGCGACGAACAGTCCTGCCGCCGCCTGCGTCAGCAGATGGAATGCAGGCAATCCCTTAACTGCTGCGGCGACTGAGATTGGCCAAGCGGTGAACGCCAGCCCTCCCGCGAAGAGCGACCAACCCGCCAGCTTTAGAACCCAGCGCTCGAAGGGCATAAAGCGCGTGATAACGAAAGCCGGAATTAACGTCAGAAACAGCGTCAGCGGTCGCAGGGCCGACAGAATCTCCGGCTCAAGACCGCGCCCGTAAACATGAAGCGCGGCGAATGCCGCGCCCAACAACACGGCATCCGCCAGGGCCAAAGCTGCCAGCAGTTTGAGCATAGGTCTACCCATCCTCACCCCTCCTGTAATCCAATAGCGGTGCGCCGCGCGCCCGCCAGTCGGCGACCTGGCGCGGATCGCGCAGCCCGGTCTCCACCAGAATAAAAACCCCGAGCAGCGTGGCGGCCGCATCAAGCGACCGAACGCTATCGTCTTGCAGATCCAGCACCGGCAAGCCGAGCGCGTCGGTCAACGCCGCCGCTCCGGCAAGACTGCCGATTTGAATTAGCGTGCGCCGCCGCGTCGCCTTCGGCTTGCGCAGGCGGACCTCTTGGTTCGAACGAAAGCGTGCCGTTCCGGCCCCGCGCAGATCGTCCGCACCGTCACGTCGGACCCGTCGCGCGGCGTCGCTGAACGCTCCGGCGAGCACCGCCGCCGCTTCGCGGCCGCGCGTGCTGGTTTGCAAATCGACCTGATGCAAGTTCAGGTGATCGACGATCCCGGCCAGCTGGGAGAGCCCTCCAATCTGCGCAAGGAATTTAGTGCGCGCTCGCCGCGCCTCCCGGCGCGTCAGCAGCAGCGCCGTCCGTTCCGGTTTCGCCAGCATCGCCATTAACCGGCCCAACTGCCGGTTCAGGATTTGCCGCTGCTGGCGGCTGCGCCGCAGCACCTCGGGCAGCGGGCTTTCCGCCGTTCCGGCGAAACGAGCCGCTGCCGGTTTTGGCGATTTCCTCCCACCAGCTCGCGGGCTGGTTTTCCGCAAAGCGGATCAGCCCTTGAATTTCCAAATTGCTCCGTAAGACCAAGTCCGTCTTCTCGAACTGTGAGCCGATTTCGCCAGCGCGGGCGCGCTTGGCTTGACGGATTTCTTCGTCAAGCGCCGCCTGCTTCGCCAGCAGCGCCGATTGATCTTCTTGGAGCTTTTTGAGTGCGGTAATCGACATGGGTGCCTCGAAATAATGATCGACACCCAGCGGGGCGCATCGCGTCCCCCTGGGGACAATGGTCTTTCATGGTGGCCCCAGGCCGTCAACCTCATCGACGCGACTGCCGCCTGAATTTTCCGATAAGGCTACCGCCTTGGAAATTCAGCCCAGACTATTAAGGCGGCGCGGCCTCCGGCCGCACGAGGGGAGCCTCAACGACGATCTCGGACGCGATGCCCGCATTTCACCGGCAAACGGCGCGGGGCTGCCCTTGCGCGACAAAGGCCGCATCAGCCCCGCGCCTACTCGACCAACCGCGCTCCTAGTCGTCGCGCCGCCGGTCTCCTATGCCCGTGAAAAGCGGGCATCGGGGCGGCACGCGAGATTGGCCCTCCAGCCGCTGATGAATTTTCCTATGTGCCGATGGCGCGGAAAATTCATGCGGAGAGGCTTTGCCTCAAGGGGAGCGCTCCCAATAATCCGCCCGGCTGTCCCCACTTACCACCGGCAAACGGCCGGGGGATCGCCCTTGCGCGCACCGACCCGCGCATCGATCCCCCGGCCTATGGGCCGCCCCTGCCCTCCTGCGTCGGTTGGGTCGCCCCATTTGCCCGTGGAAAGCGGGGACAGTGATGCATCGGATTTTATTCAAACGCCGTAAATAACGAATTTTCCTAAATGCTGTGCGCGGAAAATTCGTATCGCGAGGCTTTGCCTCAAGAGAGAGGCGGTGCCGTCCTATGATGGACTGGCCCTCGCCGATGCGGCGGCGCAAAACCGCGCCCCACCGCCGCCTCCCCAAACTCTGCCCTTTCCCTGCCTTTATAAAGTTCATGTGCAGCACCGATCTCACGAGCGGTTCACAAACATGCGCACTTACTGTATCGTGCTGGCTAGCGCCTAGCACGATACGGGCGGCCCTTCCGGCGGAGTGTGATCGAAGTGCCTTCAAATGCCTCTCAGGACGTCAAGCGCTCGAGCCAAGCACACGGCACCCAAAGATCGCGCCCGTTAACCCCACTAGCCCGGTCGTAGCAGAGGCGTCGACACACCGTGGATTGGATTCACCTCAAAAAGGACTACAGGCTGCGCTCCGATTCCAAACTCGGGTCGGTCTGCATTGCGGCCTATATTGGAGGTGAAAAAGCCGAGTGCGAATTCTCTGGCCAGAAGGTCGATTACCAACATCGTACCGACGTCGCCATGAAGGGAATTATGATTCCGGACGGTGCGCCCGACTGGATGAAAGAGCTTGAGCGGGAGGGCGTTCCGCTCCAGGAGTTCGGGCGCGTGCTCGAGCTCGAAGAGACCCGCAATATCAATCAGTACCATCGGAAAAAATCCGCCGACATTATCGAGGGGTACCAGAACCGGGCTAAAACCGATGGCCGCTTTATCGTTGCGCTGCCGATCGAACTTGACGTTGAACAGAACAAAGCCCTCGCTCTGGATTACCTCAAAGAGGTCTTCGCTGATCGCGGCTATGCCGTTGCCTATGCCTTCCATAGTGAAGCGAAAAACCCGCACCTTCACATCATCTCGGCAACGCGGAATGTCACCGCTGAAGGTCTAGGCGCACGCGCGCCGGGCTATAACCGAAAGGCACAACAGCGGGATAGCTTGCAACACGAGCGCGAGCAGTTTGCGGCGATCGGCAATCGCCACCTGATGCAGCATGGCTTCCAGCCGCGCCTTGATAATCGCAGCTATGTAGCCCAGGGCATCGATCTCGAGCCGACCGTCCACGAGGGCTATTGGGGCCGCAAACTCGCCGCCGATGGCGCGGGCTCGGAGTTGGTTTCCGAGAACGAGCGCCGCCGGGCGGAGAACCTTGATCGGCTGCGAAGCGATCTCTCGCCGGTTATTCGTGCCGTCTCTAATCACAACGCTGTCTTTACCGAAGCCCAGCTGAAGCGCGAGTTGTTCACGCTGGTGCGCGGGGACGAGACCGAGTTCAAGGCGCTTGAGCATGAGCTTATGGCGCACCCGCTGTTGCAGTCGGTCGGTAAGGATGTGCGCGGCAATATCCTCTATTCGACCGAAGAGCAGATTGACGGCGAAAAGAAACTCCTGGCCGATCTCGACACGCTCGCCCAGGGCCAGCGGGCCGAAGCTATCCCGCATTCGTTGGTCGAACAGGTTCTCACAGAGAAGCATGTTCAATTGTTGGACCCGGATGGAGCCGAGCAGCGCGCCGCCGTTGAGGCCGCGATCAGCCGTCACCAGCTGACGACGATCAGCGGGCGCGCGGGCACGGGGAAAACCACGCTGCTGAAGGCGGTCAACGACATCTATACCGCCGCCGGTTATGACGTTCACGGCTTCGCCTTGGCCGGGGCCGCGGCCTCTAATCTCCAAGAGGAAACCGGCATCGCCTCGATGACGCTTGATCGTCTGGCGATGCTGATGGGACGCAAGCAGCAGCTTGAAACCGACATTCGCTATTTGCTGGACGAAGGCTCGAAGCGGCGGCAGTCGCTGGAGAAGGCGCTCGCGCAGGAGGAAGCCAACGCGGCTTTTGGAATGCGGAAGGAAAAGATTACAGGCGAGGTCGCACGCTGGTCGTTCGACGCGGATATGAGCCCGAGGGTGTTCGCCC
>NZ_JBILQX010000307.1:0-5292 GCF_044372965.1 Elstera sp.
ATGGGTTTGTACTTGCCGCAAGTAGGGGTGAATCTCGGGGGGAATCGCGTCGATATTGCGTAAGAGAGGCCCTATAATCGCTACGCAATCGAACTTATCGGGCGGCATCAGCCCGGAATCGGCTGGGATTGAAATGCCGCAACTCGAAGTGACCGATTGGCGTCCTGGCGCCATGATGGTCCACGAACACAGAATCTTCCGGCTCTTATCGCCGATATCCGCCGCGTGACGAAGAGCCTCGACGAAGCCCGTCAGCGACATCAGCGGGAATTCCGGGCATAAAATAAACCCGACATTCAAATCCGGTTTTGATCGAGCTTCTCGCATCGCCAGTCCTTGCAAGCCGAGCCGTAAATCTCGCCAACCCTGCACATTCCGGGCAGGCCAGAGAACATCAAAAACCCAGCTAGAAACACAGAATTCCAGCTTGCGGGCCACGGTTTAGCGCGGCCCGCCATCGCAGCACTCGGGATAGGATGAGCGTAGCAGCGCTGTCGTGAAAACGGCAAGCCAGGCAAAAACATTATGTCGTAATTATTATGTTTTTTGACGCCTTGCTCCAAGCCGCTGTCGTCCTTGCATGGTGTTCTGGTGACCACAGGCGAGATGCAGCCTGCAACAATCAATACGACAGGGACACCCATGAACATTCTTTCAAAGCTATTCGCAGGCGGGATCGTGGCGGCCTCTCTGGTCACCGGCGCGGTCGCCCAGGATGTGACGACCATCCAGAAAGGCAAGCTGACAGTGGCCTTCACCGGCGACATGCCGGGGTCTGGCTGGCGGGATGGGAAGATGATCGGCTACGACGGCGAGATCATGCAATTGATTGCCGACAAGCTTGGTCTGCCCATCACACCCGCGCTGATGGAATGGTCCGGCACGATTGCTTCCGTCCAGGCGGGCCGCGTCGATGCTATGCTCGGCACCATGGGCTGGACCGAGCAGCGCACCAAGATCATGACGCTCACCGAGCCGGTGCATTACTTCAAAAATGGTATCATGCAGTCCAAGAAGACGAACTGGGACAAGCTGGCCGATCTCAAAAACAAGAAGGTCGGCACGATTACCGGCTTTTCCTTCATCCCCGAACTGCGGAAAATCGAAGGCCTTCAACTGGGGCTCTACGACACCTCTGACGCGGCTGTCCGCGATCTCGTCGCTGGCCGTATCGAGGCGGTGATCGGCGATCCCCCCGTCATCGGCTATGCGATCTCGCAAAACCCTGACTGGAACATGCAGTTCCTCGCCTTCACGGACCAGAACAAGGACTTTCCGCTTCTGACCGGCCTTGGCCAGGTGGTGTTCGGTCTGAACAAGGATAACGCCAAGCTCGCCGACGCCATGAATGCCGTGATCAAAGAGATGTGGGCTACCTGTAAGATGAAGGAAATCGGCGCGCGCTACGGCCTTGTCGCGGATGTCTGGTACAAGCCGGTCGGCGAGAATTTCCGTGCTGGCAAGGATCGCCCGGCCGATTACAAGCTCCCAAGCTGCAACTGATTTCTCCCTCTGGTTGCTGACTACAGGTAGGCGCATTACAGCGCCGACCTTATTGTGATGATTTCCCCTATTGGTTGCTGACTGCGGGTCGGCGGATTGCCGACCCGACTTTTTTGTTTTGCCCTTTATTTCGGAGAATGACCGTGAGCCAGCCGCTCCTGCGGGTCGAGGACCTGCGCAAAAATTATGGCACCGTTGAAGTCCTGCGCGGGATCGATTTTTCTGTTCGCAAGGGGGAAAAAGTCGCGCTGATCGGCCCCTCCGGCTCGGGCAAATCAACCTGCCTGCGCTGCGTCAACATGCTCGAAAAACCCACCAGCGGTGCAATCTATCTCGATGATGCCCGCGTCGGCGTCCGGGATCCCGGCACGCGGCGCGAGCGGCTGATGTCCGATGCTGAACTCGCTCCCCAACGCCAGCAGATGGGCATGGTGTTCCAGCTCTTCTACCTCTGGCCGCATCTCACCGTGCTGGAGAATGTGTCGATCGGGCTGCGGCGGGTCCAGAATCTTCCTGCGAAGGCGGCAGATGAGATCGCCGTCGAGATGCTCGAAAAGGTCCATATGGCCCATAAAGCCGATGCCTATCCCGATTTCCTCTCCGGTGGCCAGCAGCAGCGTGTCGCAATCGCCCGAGCGCTCGCGCAGCGGCCTACGCTACTTCTATTTGATGAGCCGACCTCCGCGCTCGATCCGGAACTCGTCGGCGAGGTGCTCAACGTCATCCACGAACTCGCGGATGAGGGCCGCACCATGCTGCTCGTGACCCACGAAATCCGTTTTGCCCGCGATGTCGCGGACCGCGTGATCTTCATGGACGGCGGCATCGTGGTCGAGGAAGGCCCGGCGAAAGACCTCATCATGCACCCGCAAAACGAGCGGACGCAGGCCTTCCTGCGTCAGATCGCCCATTGAAGGATAGCCCCAGTGTTCATTCGGTTTGATACCATCCTGGCAGGGCTGCTACAGGGCGTCGGCGTCACGCTCGGGGTCACTTTCGGCGCACTGATTATCGCCATCATTCTGGGCTTTGCCCTGTCGCTGGCGCGACTCTTCCTGCGCTCCCGGCTCGTTGCACTGGCTATCGATTCCTATGTCGAGTTCTTCCGCAACATCCCCGCGCTTGCGCATCTTTTCGTGATCTATTTCGGCCTGGGGTCTGTCGGCATTCAGCTTGGCTCGGTCACCGCCGCCATCATCGGCCTCGGCCTGATCGGCGGTGCAAGCCTATGCGATGTTTTCCGCGCAGGGTTCGAGGCATTGCATAAGGGGCAGCGGGAGGCCGCTCTTGCAGTCGGTATGCGTCCGTCCCAGTCGATCCGGCTGATCCTTGCACCACAAGCGTTGCGGATCGCGCTCCCTGCCGTGACGAACTACGCAACACAATTGCTAAAGGACAGTTCGATTGCTTCGGCCATTGCTGCGCCAGAAATCATGTTCTTCGCGCGCTCGCTCGTCACCTCGACCTTCGAGACGACCCTGATCTACGTGACCGCCGCCATGATGTACCTGCTGATGAGCTTACCAATTGCCTTTGCGGCCCGCTCAATCGAACAAAAGTACGGAGCAAGGCGATGATCAGCTTTTTCGAACCCTACCTCGAGTACGGCGCCGAATGGATGCCCCGCATGCTGGATGCTGCAGGAAAGACGGCCATGATCACGCTGGCGGGCTTCATCGTCGCCATCATGATCGGATCCGCCCTGGCCTTCCTCCAGCAGAGCCGGTTCAAGACTTTCCGCGCTTTTTCGCAAGGCTATGTCGTGCTGTTCAGGGGTGTGCCGCTCCTTGCGGTGCTCTTCTTGCTCTATTTTGGCCTGCCGGGCATTGGCATTACGCTCACAGCCTTCAATGCGGGCGCCATCGGCCTTGGGCTTTGTTTTGGGGCCCAGATGGCAGAAGTCTTTCGGGCCGGGTTCGAGGCGATCCATCGCGGCCAGCGTGAAGCTGCACTCGCGATCGGAATGACGCCCTTCGTCAGCTTCCGGCTGATTATCCTGCCGCTGGTGCTTCGCATCATCCTGCCTTCGCTTGTCGCAACTTTCGTTGCGCTCTTGAAGGATTCCTCGCTCTGCGCGCTGATCACGATCAACGAACTCATGCTAGAGGGGCGCGCTTTAGCGACAGAATATTTCCTGCCGCTGCACATCTTCATTGGCATCGGCCTGATGTACTTTGCCATTGCGTGGCCGCTTTCGATGCTGGCGCGCCATCTCAACGCCAATATCCAGAAACGCAAGCGGAGTGCCGCTTAGTGTTGTGCCAAAGCTTCTATCGTCAGCGACAGACATCCCGCCAGCGCCGACCTTTGAAACCCACCTCCTCCGAGTCGGCTTGAAGCACTGGAAATTCCCAGCGCTAATCGACACTTCTCAGGTTCCAGCAAGGCTATAATCATGACTTCGAACGGAAGCATTACCGCAGACCGAACTACGCTACTATTAGCGCCAGTTGTAGCAAGAAAGGCGCCGGTCATTCTGATGACACCAGACCTCGAAGAGACGGCCATCGCGCTGAGCGAACGCAGCTATATTGTGCGGGCAAACTATGCCGAAGCGATCACGGAGGCGGGAGGAATCCCCCTTATCCTCCCGTATGTCCGAGAAAAGCTATCCGAGCTTATTGCTCTTGCGGATGGCATTCTGATTACCGGTGCCGTTCCCGGCGTGCATATCACCGGGGAGCGGCGTGCCTTCGAGATGGCGCTCGTCGATGCTGGGATGAAAGCAGGCAAGCCACTTCTTGGCATTTGTCACGGCATGCAGCTTATTGGCGAAGTTTTGGGGGGCACCCTTTGTTCCGAACTACCCCCTGGAGATGTTTCACATCTTCCACAGATGGTTCCCGATACCTTAGCCCACGCAATCACTCTAAACACCTCGACCCGCTTTTTGTCAGGGCTTTTGGCTGACGACGAGGACCAATCGTTTCGGGTCAACAGCTTGCATCAGCACGCCTTGGTTGGAGAGGGCCGCTTTCACGTTATCGCACGGTCCCCGGATGGGGTCATCGAAGCCTTCGAGGGGCTCACGCCAGGGTTCTGCATGGGGGTTCAGTGGCATCCGGAATATCGGCTGACCAATCTCGACCGGCATATCCTGGCTACCTTCGTCCTGCATTGCGCGGAGTCCGCCCTTGCGCCGCGCAGACCGGTGCCATCAGCGCCTTAGA
This sequence comes from Elstera sp., assembly GCF_044372965.1. NCBI lineage: Bacteria > Pseudomonadati > Pseudomonadota > Alphaproteobacteria > Rhodospirillales > Rhodospirillaceae > Elstera > Elstera sp. The sequence continues at coordinate 4,674 of NZ_JBILQX010000307.1, forward strand.
GCGCAAGGACTCCCCCTAATGTCGCCGTCGGCGTCTCCGCAACAATCCGCCCCTAGCGCATCCTTCCACTCATGTGTCAACAATGCCCATCAAATTCTGGGATTAAACACCCTAGGGAAGGTCAGAGGGAAACTTCTCACACAAAAAGGCCTAGATAGCCGGGAGAAAATCCAGAAATCGCCGACCCTTTCTCTGTGTCCGTTCTACGCGGTCCATCGCCGTTACTCTTGTAGAGATGGCTCCGCTGTTTGGTCTCGCAACTTTGCGCGCTACCCGCTCAGCACGAGGCACGCGAAGTACGCCCGAGCCGTCCCCAAATGAACAGGATTGGTCCCACCGTGCCTGTCATCGCCTTGGGGGCTGCAATTTCCCTCCGGTAGAGACTGTCACCACGCCATCATACCTTCTGGTTGGGCCGTAATTTGGCTATATGCCGTTAACCGTGGTCAGATGGGCCGTCCATCTGGGAAATGTCAGTCGATATATGAGGGTAATGGGATGATCGATCTTTTGGCGGGCGTGCGCATCCTTGATCTCACAAATGTGCTGGCCGGCCCTTACTGCGCTTACCAATTAGGCCTTTTGGGGGCGGATGTCGTTAAGGTTGAAGCGCCCGAGG
>NZ_JBILQX010000214.1:0-5292 GCF_044372965.1 Elstera sp.
TGGCACTCTAAACTAGCGCGCGACTTTTGCCCCCGCCTGCCCTTCCCACTCGCAAAACGCGGTCACGGGCACGAGGCACCGTTGAGCCGGCGTGCTCAGGGCCTTGCGCCAAAACGGGCTTGAGAGGTTTCGGACATTGGTCACGGGCGTCGGCGCATCGCCCGGCGGCGGAAACCCCCAGGCCATGACGTCGAGGCGACGCTTTCCGTCAACCTTGCGAACGACCCAAGCCAGGCGCTTAGGGAACAATTCCGACGAGGGCAGAGCCCCAAGGCCGGCATAGGGCGCATCGATGCCATAGGCCTGCACAAGTCCGGCCTGATCCGTGGTCGTCTGGTAGCGGTTGCACATGCCGTATCATCCCTTAACAGGCAATCACCTGCATTAAGTCGGTCTCCCGCGTCGTATAGCAAGGCGAGAGGTTGTTGCGGCGCATACCCCAGGCAGGTGCGGCGGCAACGGCACCTGGTCGAAGCGTGTTTCGGCCAAAGCGTTGGTTGACGCTATCCAACGCGGCCATGAGCGCCGCCGATTTTGCCGGGTCGCGCGACGGGAATAAGTCCGCGACCGGCTGCTCATCCGGTTGGTACAGATCGAGGAGCACGATGCCCGCTTTGGCGTAACGATAGCCGTCGCGCCATAGAGCGCGGGCCGCGCGCGTCGCGCTGGTAACGAGGGCCAAGCTGTCAGCGGTCGGCTCCAGGGCAAGGGTGACCTGGTTGCTATAGGACGGATCGCCGCTGAAGCGGCTCGTGTGCATGAAAACCTGCATTCCGCTTGCCTGAAGGCCATGGCGACGGAGCTTTTCAGCGGCGCGGGTCGCGTAGGCCGCGACGGCCTCCCGCATGCCCTCCCAGGACGTGACCGCCTGGCCAAAACTCCGGGTGACCGCGATACTTTTCTTGGGCGGCGGGGTTTGGGAAAACTCAAAGCACGGTATCCCGCGCAGTTCAGCGTGAGTGCGTTGCCCCGTTACCGTCAGCATCTCCCTCACCTGGTCGCTCTTCAGGGCGGTAAAATGCCCCACCGACGTCACCCCGAGCCGGGCGAGTTTATCGAGCGACGCGCGGCCGATCCCCCAGACGTCGGCCAGATCGAGGCCCGGAAACAGCCGCGCCCGCACGTCGGCCGACGATAGGTCAAACACCCCTGGCCCGTGCCGATCGGCTTTGGCAATGCGGTTGGCCAGTTTGGCAAGGGTCTTGGTGGGACCGATGCCAACACAGGTCGGTATCTTTGCGATTTTGCGAACCGCAGCCCGAATATCGACACTCAATGCGGTCAGATCGTCCGTGATGCCGGTAAAATCCAAAAACATCTCGTCGATCGAATAAGTGTAGCGGCCCGCAATCATCCGGCCTTCGGCCCGATTTCATCGCCATTTTTGGCCCGAATTGCGTGAGACTGTAAGCGCTCTCCGACCCATATTATTTGCGACTCAGCCCAGATTATATGAGACGGACCCGCAATCATCTGGGCTGGCCCATTATCCGTGAGACGGATGGGCCGCGCATCAAACTGGCAAGCCCGCAGCGAGCATTTGCTCCTTGATGTCGCGCGCACGGTCGGCGGGGAGATCATGACGGAACAGCGCCTTCAGCTCAGACGGCTTAACCCTCAGCATTTCCGTTAAAACCTTCGATGTATAACCGTGCCTGGTAAGCGTAGCCTCCACCCCGTCGATCTGCTTAGACAATACTGATTCGGCGATTTCCTCGGTGATCGGCTTCAGGTGCGCCTTCAACCCGGTCTCCATGGCAAGTTCGAGATGCTGCTCGATCTGCAAGGGGGTTCGTAGTCTAGCCGCGAGGAGATCGACCGCGGCAGGTTCAAGCACATCGTCGATCGAGACCTCGCCCTTGCTGCATGTCTCGATTAACCACGTCATATACTCGCGCTGACTACCGGCGACGCCCTCCAAGTCGAAGGTCGCCGTGCGATAGCCGATCTCCTCCATGGCAGGGTCCTGCATCTCGTTGCGCAGACGAGGATGGCCCGCCAGGACGATGGAAAGCCTAGCACCGCCCCCCTTAACAAGCTCGATCAGGCGTTTTAGTGCGATCAAGGTATTGCGATGCAGATCGTGCGCGTCGTCAATGAACAGAACGACAGGTTTCTTTCGCTTCTTCACCAGAGCTCGCAGGGCGCGATCGCGCAATTCGCCCGACTTCGGGATCCTGGGTTCCTTCTCTGTGGAGAGGTCGCAGAACAGCGCGGTGATTAGGGTGCCGAGGGCCACTCGGTTCTTTTCAACCGAAACTGCCGTCGAGACGACAATGCGGTCTTCCTCAAGTAGCCGTTCCTGCAACTGGGTCAGTGCCGCCGTCTTACCAGCCCCGATGACGCCACTGAGGACGATCAGCGTTCCGTCATAGATCGCCTGCTTCACCTCGTTGAGCAGATCATGGTGATGCGTGGTCAGGAAATACCCGGCCGAGCGGAGCGAACGCTTGAGCCCATAGAACTCCATCACTTCATTCCGCATGGTCATCATCCCCTGTGGTCGGCTTCTTGCGCGGTTTGAGAAATCGCTGGCGCATCTTCTCGACGATGGTGCGCCGGTCCAACGTCTCGACCAAGATAGCGTCGATGTAGGCCCGGTCGTCATCGGACAGACGGGCTAGCGGCATCGCCAAATAGTCAGAGATGCCGAGCTTGGCGGCGAGGACGGTTGGATACCGCAATTCCTTAAACGGATCGGGATCTTGGAACGGAACGACGGGTACAGGCACGGATGCCGATATCTGGACCGGGATAGGACCAATCGCATCGGCAACACCGATCTCGCCAGTCAGCGCGGCGCGCGGCAGGCCAAGACGGTCAGCCAAAGCCGCCACCCGATCGGCACGCTCCTCGATCTTAGTTTTCTGAAACTTGCGATATTTGTGGAGCGGTATCGGCCCGCCGGTCGGCGAGAAGGGGCCGTAGCGCTTCTCGCCATGCTCGACATAGAGCTCATGGTCGAATAGGCCCCACCAGAGGACGACGGTTTCGCCCGCTAGATCGGGAGCGACCTCATAGGTCACGCCATCGGCGGTGAGACGCGCGTCCGCTCCGACTTGACGCCGCTCAGGTTCGCGGGCGAAGGCGCAAAACCGTTCCCAACTGCACATGGCCCTGACACCCTCAGCCGGCAGGTGGCCCATCCAGTCGTCGATTCGGGAGTGGGGTTCGCTCCGGTGCCGTCGGGTGTTGTAGTCCCGGTCGATGTAGCGGTGCAGCCACAGATTCGCCTCGGCCTCGTTCTCAGGCTCATGGAAGTGGTACAGGGTCTCGTAGGCTTCTTTGAGTGTGCGGAATGGCCGTTCGACCTTCCCCTTGGACCTCGCCGTGGTACGGCGGCCGTCCTTTCCGGCCGGGATGTGGGTCATCATCTTGACGCCCAGACATTCCATGACGTTTTGGAAAACCCTGCTTTTGGCGACAGGACCATTATCCAAATAGAGGCTATCGGGAATGCCCTGGAGGGGTGAGCCATCCTCACCTTTTGTCGTCATAGCGTTGAACAGGAACCGAAGCGCCGATTCGGCATCCTCGCCATAAACGCAACGATATTCGACATAGGCGGCACCGCTGCGGTCGTCGACCACGCTGTACAGCATCAGCGTCGGATTGCCCCGCCTCGGATCCATCCACAAGGGGCGTTTCACGGCCTTTAGGTCGGATGGGCTCATGTCGAACTGCCAGCATTCATTGCTGCGCTTGGCCTGGAAGCGGACAACCGGCGGTGCCCGCGTCATCCGAGCTTCGTCGTAGCCCCAGGCAAGCAGATAGCGATTTACCGTTGTTTTGCTCAGAAGGCCGGGCGGCAGCTTGATAAGGCCATCCGGTGTCTCGACACCATATTCCTCCATCAATTGAATCGCGCGCACCGTCGAGAGATGGTGCCCCTTCTTGTTGGCGGTGCGGATTTTGAGTGCGGCGATGATCTCGCAGAACCGCTCAAGATCATCGACAGGAATCTTGCGCGGCTTGCCGCGATCAGCGCGGCGAACGGCCTTGGGCGGTTGGAACAGACGGCGAAGCTGGCGGTAGAGCGTTGCTCGTGAAATGCCATAGAGGCTTGCAGCGCTTTCGAGCATCGCCTTGCGGTCGGGGTGACGGGACGGCAGCGCGTCCAGACGACGCCGCAGGTTCATCAGCGCGTCGGCCGGGATAGTGACCGGGCCCGGATCAGGCGGCGCGGGCATGGACTTCGGCCACATAGCTGTAGAGCGTCGGCTTAGAAATGCCCATGAGGCGGCAAATTTCGATGACGGTGTGTTTCTTCTCGTCGTAAAGCTGGACAGCCAATCGACGCTTGTCGGGATCAAGCTGTTTACGTCGCCCGCCGACACGCCCACGCGCACGCGCTGCCTCTAAACCGGCATTGGTGCGCTCACGTATGAGGTTCCGCTCAAACTCGGCCAGGGCACCGAAGAGGTGGAAGACCAAGCGACCGCCGCTGGAACTTGTGTCAATCGCCTCCTGCAAACTACGAAGGCCTATCTTCCGCGCCTCAAGCGTTTCAACCAGGCGGATCAGATCCTTGAGCGAGCGACCGAGCCGGTCCAACCGCCATACCACCAGAGTATCGCCAGCCCGCATGATATCGAGGACTGCGGTCAAGGCGGGCCGTTCGGCCTTGGCACCGCTCTTTCGATCCTCGAATACCCGTTCGCACCCAGCGACGCGCAGGGCGTCATGCTGAAGATGGAGATTTTGATCATCGGTCGAGACGCGCGCGTAGCCGAAGAGCATGGCCCCCTCTTTTTTGGGCAGCAAACCCGTAGCGCTGCCCAATAACTTTACGATGAAATCCTAACCGGATTTCTTTACCACAAAATTGGCAGAATGGCGACGTGTCCCCGGTACCATTCCCAGCAGTAAAGAAAACGGACGTTTCCTTGCCTGACGAAGAAAGGTCTCTAACATCGGCTTATTCAACGGAGGTCGGGCCGCGCTAAATCTGACGAGGCCGTCGGCCCGGACGCCGAATGCGGGATTGCCGGTTTGATGCGCGTCCCATCCGTCTCACGGCTAATGGGCCTGTCCCGATGATTGCGGGTCCGTCTCACATAATTCGGGCTGCGTCGCAGATAATGTGGGTCGGAGTGCCCTTATAATCTCACGCAATTCGGGCCAGAAATGGCGATAAAATCGGGCCGAAAGCCGGATGATTGCGGGCCGCTACAATTAAGGAGCGGGGGGAGGACTGAACCGCCCCGAGTTTGCCGGAGACCGTTTGGTTTAAGTTATGCGGCCATGGCTGGTGCGTCCAGCATGGCGTAGTATCGTTCTTCGGCCTCGGCT
>NZ_JBILQX010000044.1:0-22509 GCF_044372965.1 Elstera sp.
ACAGCGCCTTGATTTTGCGCAATGTCACGGTGAAGGGAAAGCGGACGACGATTAGGCTCGAGCCGGAAATGTGGGATGCCCTGGCGGAGATCGCCCGCCAGGAGGGCTATACTCAGACGCAATTGTGCACCCGAATCGCCGACGGACAGCCGCCGGGATTGAGCTTCACTGCGTCGGTGCGGATGTTCATCCTCACCTATTTCCGAACTGCGGCCCATGGAACGCAAATGCTCTCCTTAATCGAAACGGGTGAGCAAGATTCTGTAGCCGACTTTGAGAGCAAGCGGGTCGCCCGCTAAGTGGCGGACTCAGCCGCCAGGAAGTGGGACGGCGCGTAGCGTAGGATAGGGGCTGCGGCGCTGAGGTTCGGCAGGGGGAAGATCTGCCGCCAAATCGGCTAATGCGCGCAGGTAGGCAATGGCAAAGCGCCAAAGCGCGCGATTCAGCGGCTGCACGCCGCGCTGACGGTCGATCATATCGACGAGGCTAGCGAGGGGTATGCGCCGATCGGTCGCAATGGCCGAAAGGGCGGCCCACAGCTCGGCTTCTAACCGCAGGTCAGTAGGACCTGAGCTTAGCATAAAACGACGTAGCGAACGATGCGTCGCCATAGGGCGCGCAGAAGAACTGGTGGATCGAGCCATAGCGGGTTCCTCGCAACGGGCACGAGAGGGTCGCTTAAAAAGCGAGCGCAAAAAACAACCGCGTCGGCACTAGGCTGTGTCGGCGCTCCTCTGTCATACTCTCTAAACTCTTTATAAATCGTTAAAATTGCAGCTATTACGATCATATTCATCGAAATATGATTAACAATCGATGCGCCGATTTTTATGCTTCAGCCCTGACATATTACCTTAGACAAGAAACTGCCAAATTTTTAATCGGCAGTTTCTTGACCTATTCGTGCAACGCAACGAGGGGCTATTTAGATAACCCCATGGCAATGCTTGTACTTCTTACCCGACCCGCAGGGGCAGGCGACATTGCGCGACAGGCCCGTCCAGGTTGCAGGATCGTTCCGGCGGATACGGGTACCGTGATAGAGAGTCCAGCCGTCTTCATCGATGGCGGGCGCAGCTTCGTCCGCGAACAGCGCTTCGGGGGGGGTGGACATCTGCAGTTGCAGGTGGGTGATGGCCTGAACGACCGACTGGCGTAGGCTCCCCAGCATATCTTCGAACAGCACGAAGGCTTCGCGCTTATATTCGTTCAGCGGATCGCGCTGGGCGTAAGCGCGCAGGCCAATACCTTGGCGCAGATGATCGAGCGTTAGCAGATGGTCTTTCCAAAGCTGATCGAGAATTTGTAGCAGCATGCTCTTTTCGGCGAGACGCATAATCTGCGGGCCGTATTCCGCTTCCTTGGCCGCCATCGCCGCATCGGAGGCTTGGGTGATGCGCTCCAGAATCTCTTCGTCGGCGATGCCTTCTTCCTTCGCCCAATCGGGCAGCGGCAAATCGAGCGCCAGCAGGCGCAGAGTTTCGGTGTGGAGTTGGCCGATATCCCATTGTTCGGCATAGGCCGCCGCCGGAATGCAGCGCTTCACGAGGTCTTGAATAACCTCATGGCGCATTTCTTCGATCATGGCCGAGCAATCTTCGGCATTCATGATTTCACGGCGCTGCTCGTAGATCACCTTGCGCTGATCGTTCATTACATTGTCAAAGCGCAGCAGGTTTTTACGGATTTCGAAGTTCCGCGCTTCTACCCGCTGCTGGGCTTTGGCGAGGGCCTTATTGATCCAGGGGTGAATGATGGCTTCGCCCTCTTTCAGCCCCAGCTTTTGCAGCATCCCATCCATCCGGTCGGCAGCGAAGATGCGCATTAGGTCATCTTCGAGCGACAGGAAGAATTTGGACGCGCCCGGATCACCCTGGCGACCCGACCGGCCGCGCAACTGATTGTCGATGCGGCGGCTTTCGTGGCGCTCGGTGCCCATCACATAGAGCCCGCCTGCGGCCAACACGATTTGCCGGGCGGCTTCCACTTCGGCGCGGATGGTCGCTTCCTTGGCGGCGCGAACCTCCTCGCTGTCCGTCGGCATCACTTCGACCGCAAGCCGGGCTTCCACATTGCCGCCGAGCTGAATATCGGTGCCGCGCCCGGCCATATTGGTGGCAATCGTTACCGCGCCGGGGCGACCGGCCTGGGCCACGATCATCGCTTCCTGCTCGTGGTAGCGCGCGTTCAGCACCGAATGGGGAATGCTGGCCTTTTTCAGCAGTTCCGACAGAAGTTCCGATTTTTCAATCGAAACCGTGCCGACCAGAACCGGCTGATTGCGCTCCCGGCATTCTTTGATCAAGACCGCGATGGCTTCATATTTCTCGCGGGCGGTGCGGTAAACCTCATCGTCATGGTCTTTGCGCGATACCGGGACGTTGGTGGGAATATCCACCACTTCGAGATTGTAAATTTCTTGGAACTCTGCCGCTTCCGTCGCCGCCGTACCGGTCATCCCGGCGAGCTTCGGGTACATGCGGAAGTAATTTTGGAAGGTGATGGAGGCCAGCGTCTGGTTCTCCATCTGGATCGTCACGAACTCCTTCGCTTCCAGCGCCTGGTGCAGCCCTTCGGAATAGCGGCGGCCTTCCATCATGCGCCCGGTGAACTCGTCGATGATGATGACCTTATCGTCCTTGACGATATAATCGACATCGCGGGTAAACAGCACATGGGCGCGTAAGGCCTGATTGGCGTGGTGAACGAGGTTCACATTGTTAACATCATAGAGCGCGCCGCTTTCCAGCAGGCCGACTTCGGTCAGAAGCTCTTCGATCTTTTCTTGCCCGGCTTCGGTGAGGGCTACCGTGCGGGCCTTTTCGTCCTTCTCGTAATCCCCTTCGCCCAGGCGCGGGATGAGAACATTGACGGCCTTGTAGAGGGTCGAGCTATCTTCCGCCGGGCCAGAGATAATGAGCGGCGTGCGCGCTTCATCGACCAAGATCGAATCGACTTCATCGACAATGGCGTAATGGAAGGGCCGCTGAACCATATCGTCCAGGCGGAACTTCATATTGTCGCGCAGGTAATCGAAGCCGAACTCGTTGTTCGTCCCGTAGGTTACGTCGCAGGCGTAGGCGGCGCGGCGCTCCACATCGTTCAGCCCGTTGACGATACAGCCGGTCGAGAGGCCTAAGCGCCGATGAATCCGGCCCATCCAGGTGGAATCGCGCTTGGCGAGGTAATCATTCACCGTCACCACATGCACGCCCTGGCCTTGCAGGGCGTTGAGGTAGGTCGGCAGCACGGCCACCAGGGTTTTCCCTTCCCCGGTGCGCATTTCCGAAATCATGCCGCGATGAAGCACGATGCCGCCGATAAGCTGCACGTCGAAGGGGCGCATGCCAAGTTCGCGTTTGGCGGCCTCGCGCACCGTGGCGAAGGCTTCGAGCAGCACGTCGTCCAGGCTTTCGCCGGCGGCGAGGCGAGCACGGAGCTTGTCGGTCTGGGCCGAGAGTTGATCGTCGGTCAGGGCGGAAATCTCGGGCTCCAGCGCATTGATCGCCTGAACCGTTTTATGCATTCCCTTAACCACGCGTTCCGTGGACGAGCCGAACAGCTTTCTTGCGAGGGCGCCGAACATCGAAAAACCTTCCAAACCCATGCAGCCTTGAAAAATGGCACTCGACCCCGGCTAGACAGAGGGCCGACCAATATCACCCTTATACGGGCCTTGCAGAGATAAGGGCGCGACCCGTGAGTGTCAATTCGGACGGCGCCCTAGTTTCGACGTGCGAGTGCGCCTATCTTGCCCAAGAGGGAGATTTATCGCCGTGCGACCATTCGCTTATCTCGCCGCAGCCCTGTTGCTGACTAGCGCCGCCGCGCTTGCGCAGACCTCCGCCCCGAACCGTTGGGGGGCGGAAACCGCCACGCTGCCGAACGGGCTGGAAGTGATCGTGCTGCCGCAGCGGCGCGTGCCTGCGGTGCATCATCTGCTGCTGTATCGGGTCGGCAGTGCCGATGAGGAGCCGGGCAAATCGGGCCTTGCCCATTATCTTGAGCATCTGATGTTCAAGGGCACCGAGAAAACCCCGCCGGGGGCTTTCGATGCGCTGGTCAACCGCTTCGGCGGTCGGCAGAACGCCTTCACCACTTATGATTATACCGGCTATTTCCAGACCATGCCGCGCGACCAATTGGCGGCGGTGATGGCGTTGGAAGCCGACCGCATGGCCGGGCTGAAACTGTCGGACGCCAATAGTAAGCCGGAACTTACCGTGGTGCTGGAGGAGCGCAATCAGCGCACCAACCGCCCGCCGGGGGGGCAGTTGTCGGAACTGGCGAATGCCACCCTCTTCATCAATCACCCCTACCGCCGCCCAATCATCGGCTGGGAAGCGGAAATCAAAGGCCTGACCTATCAGGACGCGCTGGAGTTTCACGCGCGCTGGTATGCGCCGAATAATGCCGTTCTTGTGGTCGCGGGCGATACCAATTTGGCCGAAGTGCTAAAGCTCGCCGAAAATACCTATGGCAAAGTTTCGGCTCAGCCCCTGCCGTCCCGCCCTGTGATTGCCGAACCGCCGCGCGTTGCGCCCGCGCTGCTGGTCGACCGCTCGCCGCGCGTGACCGATGCCGCTTGGGGCCGCCGCGCGCTCATCCCCTCCTGGGGAACCGCAACGCCGAAGGAGGTGGCGGCTCTCGCGCTGCTGACCGATATTCTCGGCGGCGGGATCGATTCCCGGCTGGACCGGGCCTTGGTGCGCGATGGCAAGTTCGCGCTCGCAGCGGGCGCGGGGGCAGATCTGCTGCGGCGCGGGCCGGGAATGCTCTATCTGAGCGCGACCCCCGCCCCCGGCGTCCCTTTGCAAACCGTGGAAGCCACCGTCGAGAGCGTGCTGGACACTTTGCGCCGCGACGGGGTAACGCCCGAGGAAATGGCGCGGAGCCTGCAACGGCTGACCGGCGGCGAAGCCTATGACCGCGATAGCCTGACCGGGCTCGCCAACCGCATCGGGCGGGGGCGGATGGTCGGCCAAAGCCTCGCCGATATGGCGGGCGAGGATGATCTGCTGCGCAGTCTGACCGTCGCCGACGTGAACCGCGCCGCGCAGGTGCTGCTGCCCACCGCCTTCGTCACCACCCATCTTTTACCAAAGCCCGCCCTATGAACCGCTTGATCGCCCGTTTGGGGCTTCTGCTGATCCTGATTGCCCCGAGTGCCCAGGCGGCCCCGCAAATCGTCCCCGTCCGCAGCCCCGGCGGCATTACCGCTTGGCTGTGGCAGGACGATAGTGTTCCGGTGATCGCGATTCGCGCCAGTTTTCGCGGTGGCGCGTGGCTCGACCCGAAACCAGGGGTGAGCCGGCTGATGGATGCCCTTACGGGCTTTGCCGCTGGCCCCTATGACGAGGTGAGCTACGCCCGCCAAGTCGAAACCCTCTCGGCCTCGATTAGCATCAGTCACGGTACCCTCGCCGACCGGCTCAACATTCGCTTGCTGCGCGACCGCCGCGCGGAAACGGCGGATTTGGTCGCCGTCACCGTCACGACCCCCATCGTTACGCCCTTGGCCTTCGAGCGTGCCCGGCAGGGGCTGCTGCGGGGCCTGTCTGCCGACGAGCGGCAACCCGCAGCCCAGGCCGGGCGGTTGGCCTCACGGTTGTTTCTGGGCGACCAGTTTCCGCAGCTCACCACCCGGTTGCTGCCGGTGGTCGATGCAATCCAAATCGAAGACCTCTATAGCGTTCACCGCGACCGCATGACCCGCGCCGCGCTGCGGGTGTCGGTGTCGGGGGCGATTAGCCCTGTGGAACTGGGGCCGCTGCTGGATCGCATGTTCGGCGGTCTACCCGAAGGCGGCCCGCCGCCCGTGCCCGAGCGGCCCTCGGAGCAACCGCAGCCGGGCACCTATGTTTTACCGATGCCCGGCGCGCCGCAGACTCATCTGCTGACCGCCCTACCCGCTCCGGCGCGCGACGATCCCGATTTCTGGTCGGTGCTCGTGCTCAATCAAGTTTTTGGCGGCGGCACCTTCACGTCACGGCTGAAGATGGACCTGCGCGAACGGCGTGGCATGGTCTATTCGACCGGCTCCGCGCTGTCCATCGGCGGCTTACGGCCCTTATGGAGCGCCAGCGCCGCCTTCGCGCCGGACCGCTCGGGCGAGGCCATCGCCGCGATGACCGAGCAATGGCGGCTTTTGCGCGAGGGCGGCATTACCCAGGCGGAACTGGAGAGCGCCCGTGATTACCTGTTGGGTTCGCTCGCCCTATCGCTCGATTCGACTCCGGCGATGGCGGATTTCATTGCGGGTCTGCAACAAGATAATCTGCCCGCCACCTATTTCACCGACCGGGAGGCGGCGTTGCGCGCGCTCACCCTCGATCAGGTGAATGCGGCGGTCAAACGCTGGGTTGACCCCGATAAGCTGGTAACGATTATAGCCGGGCAACCGCAGCCTAACCTGCCCCCCTCCCTCCCCCTGCCCGAAGGTTTTTGATGCGTCTGCGCCTCCTCCCGCCAACCCTGGTCAACCGCATCGCCGCCGGGGAAGTGATCGAACGCCCCGCCGCCGCTGTGAAGGAGTTGGTGGAAAACGCCCTCGACGCCGGGGCGACGCGCGTCGACGTGCAGGTGCAGGACGGCGGTAAAGCCCTGATTTCCGTGGCCGATAATGGCAGCGGCATGGATCGGGAGGAGTTGCGCCTTGCGGTCGAACGCCACGCTACCTCGAAGCTCCCCACCGACGATCTGCTGAACATCCACAGCCTCGGCTTTCGCGGCGAGGCACTGCCCTCCATCGGCGCGGTGGCGCGCCTGCGGATCACCTCGCGCCCGCCCGCTGCTTCAGAAGCTTGGAGCCTTGCCGTCGAAGGCGGGGCGGTGGCGGACCCTGCCCCGGCGGCGGCAAGCCCCGGCACGCGGGTTGAGGTGCGCGATCTTTTCTACGCCACGCCCGCGCGGCTGAAGTTCCTGAAAAGCACGCGCTCGGAAACCGACGCGGTTAAGGATGTGCTCACCCGCCTGGCGCTGGCCCGCCCGGAGATCGGCTTTTTCCTTCAAGACGGCGAGCGGTCCCTGCTCAAGCTTCCCGCCGAGCCCATCGGCGATGCTGGGCGGCTTAACCGCTTGGCGGCGGTGCTGGGCCGCGATTTCGCCCCCAATGCCCTGCCGATTCTGGCCGAGCGCGAGGGCTTACGGCTGACGGGCCATATTGGCCTGCCGACCTATCACCGCAGTAATTCCGCCCAGCAGTTCCTGTTCGTCAATGGTCGCCCGGTGAAGGATAAGCTGCTGACGGGCGCGGTGCGCGGGGCCTATCAGGATGTGCTCGCCCATGATCGGCACGCGGTCGTCGCGCTTTACCTCGATCTGCCGCCGACCGAGGTGGACGTGAATGTTCACCCGGCCAAAACCGAAGTGCGCTTTCGGGAATCGGGCAATGTGCGCGGGCTGATCGTCGGCGCAATTCGGCACGCGCTGGCTGCTGCGGGGCATCGGGCCTCCAGTAGTGTGACGGGTGCCGCCCTGGGAAGCTTCCAAGCCCAACCCGTGCAGACCCATTTCACCCAATGGCGACCAACGGGGACCTATACCGGCGGGCAGGTATCGCCGGGGCTAGCCGAAGCCGCCTATCGCTTCCAAGCCCCGCCCGCCGATTTTGCCCCGCTGCCGGGCTTCACCCAGCCGAGCGCTTTTGCCGATTTCGCGCCCGCCGCCCGGACCGAAGCGCCGCTAACCGCGCCCGCCGAGGAGGCGTTCCCCCTGGGCGCGGCGCGGGCGCAACTCCACGAAACCTATATTCTCGCCGAAACCCGCGACGGGGTGATTCTGGTCGATCAGCACGCGGCCCACGAACGGCTTGTCTACGAACGGCTAAAAGCCGCGCTCGCCGATCAGGGCATCGCCCGGCAAGCTTTACTGATTCCCGAAGTCGTGGAGATGGAGGAGAGCGCCGCCGAAGCGTTGCTTGCCCGCGCGCCCGACTGGCAGCGCCTGGGGTTGGTCATCGAGCCCTTCGGCCCCGGCGCGGTGCTGGTGCGCGAAGCCCCCGCGCTTCTGGGCAAGCTTGATCTGCCGGAGATGGTGCGCGATCTGGCCGATCAGGCGCGCGATTTGGGCGAAGGCTTCGCCCTCACCGATAAGCTGCATCAGGTGGCCTCGACGATGGCCTGTCACGGCTCGGTGCGTGCCGGGCGGCGGCTGTCGGTGCCGGAAATGAACGCGCTGCTGCGGCAGATGGAAGTCACCCCCAACAGCGGCCAATGCAACCACGGTCGCCCGACTTATGTGCAGCTTAGCCGGGGCGATTTGGAGCGTTTGTTTGGGCGTAAGTAGATACCGCGCCGCGCCTATTCGCTCATTGATCCATTTATTTGGGAAAACATAATGCAGATGTGCATTATTCTTGCGCATATTTTTTTTCTAAATAATTTCTATCTAGTAATAACCTGAAATTTACTTGTATTGTTCTTATATAAAATTAACCATTTTGAACCAAAAAAATTCGCGCGACAATATTGCTTTTGTAGAATGCATCAATTTAGTATTTTATTAATATTGTACGTGATACAAGGTTTTCTGTTAGCCAATCCCGGCATACCATCGCATTCATGCCATCTGAAACTATCGGAGTTTACCATGTCGTTTCTGCGTGCTCTCACTGTCTTGATCTCAGTCCTAACGTTCGCGCCTTTGGCTGTAGCCCAAACGGGTGAAACGCCGCCGACCCTAGACGGCGCGAAAACTGTTAGCGCGGCAGAGGCAAAAACCCTGATCGATACGGGGGCCCAGGTCTATGATGCGCGCCGCAAGGCAGCCTTTTCCGAAGGGCATCTGCCGAAAGCAAAATCGCTCTCCGGGTTCCAGAATGAGCAAACGAAGCAATTCGATCCGGCGGCCTTTGGGGCCAATAAGCAGGCTGTGATTATCATTCACGGCCATGGAAGCGACGGCTGGTCGGCCGTGCAGGCTGTGAAGGACGCTGTGGCGGCAGGGTTTGGCAAGGTTCATTGGCTGCGCGGCGGTTTTGCTGAATGGACCGCAGCAAAACTGCCCCTTGAGCAATAGATTTATCCCCCTCTAGCCCCGTTTTTGAGGCCCCAATGCTACGTTTTCTGATTTCTGGCCGGATTTCGCGGCTTGTTCCCATGATCATGAGCATTATCGCACTGGCTTTCGTCAGCATTGCGGGCCTCAGCCTTTACAATAGCTTGAAAGAGATCGCCTACATGCGCGATTTGGGCGAGCGGGACCTGCCCGCCCGTCAAGCTATGGTGCAGGTCGAAGAGGGGCTGCAAGCGGCCAACACCCGAATTCTAGGCGTTATGGCCAAGGTCTATTCTGCCCCAGGGTCGGTTGATCGATTGGATAAACTTCTTGGCGACTTAAAGAATGATTGGGGAAAGTTACAGGGTATTTTTCCCGGGACTGAAAAGGATGCTTTGCGGGAAGAAGCATCGGTAGCTGTAAACTCGATCGATAGTTTTAAAGCCGATCTGCTGGTTGCCCTCCGCGAGGCAAAACCGCTTGATCGCTTGTATGATCGTTGGCTCGATATTCTCACGCCTCTTCGCAAAAGCACGGCAAGCACAACGAAGCAGCTAAACGATACCATTGCCGCCGAGGCCAGCACCCAACTCGATCTAGCGCAAACTTCAATCCTTGGGGTTGGTGTCCTCGGGCTTGTGGGGCTTGGTCTTTTAGCGGTTTCGGTGGTGATGTTGGTCCGGGGCGTTGCGCGGCCGATTGTCCGTTTGGCGCGGGTAACGGGGGCTATCACGGAAGGTGCACTGGAGACGGAAGTCCCTTACGCGGGCCGCCCTAACGAAATTGGAGATCTCGCTCAAGCCATCCTGATTTTGCGCGATACGGCGGCTGCCAAGCGGACGCAAGACGTTGAAGCCGCTGCAGAGGCGGCCCAAAAAATAGAATATCATCAGTGGTTAGCGGGTCGGATCAACCGTTTTGAGGGCGATGCCGCGACGTTGCTTGCCGATGTTTCCAATATTTCCGAACGCTTACAGAGTGCCGCCACCGAAATGTCGCAGGTCGCTACGGCAACCAACACGCAAAGCCTAACGGTGGCGGTCAATTCCGAACAAACGTCCGGGAATGTCCGGGCGGTTGCGGCCGCAACGGAGCAGATGGCAACCTCGATTGAGGAACTCGCCCAACGGGCGACAGAAAGCTCTAGCATGGCGACAAAAGCCGCCGACGAAATCAGCCGCACCGATGTGATGGTCGGTGAACTGGCGGGGGCCGCAACGCGGATTGGCACCGTGGTTGGCCTTATTAACGATATTGCGTCGCGGACCAATCTTCTGGCGCTCAACGCAACGATTGAAGCGGCCCGTGCGGGCGACGTGGGTAAGGGGTTTGCGGTGGTTGCCGCCGAGGTAAAATCGCTCGCCAATCAAACCGCCAGCGCTACCGACGAGATCGCAGCACAGATTGCCGACATTCAGTCCAGCGCGCAAAACGCCGTGGAAATTATCCGAACGATCGGCCGGATTGTCGATGATTTTAACGAGCTGTCGAGCTGGAGTGCGAGCGCGACAACCGAGTTGAACGCCGCAACCCGCGATATTGCGCTGAACATCCAACAGGCATCGCGTGCGACGGAGGCGGTTTCACAGATGATTCAGGCTGTCTCGTCGGGAACGGAACAGACGGGAGCCTCGGCAGCGCACGTGCAAACGGCTGCCGTGACGCTGGATCGGCAGCAATCGCGTTTGACCGCCGAGATTCGCGGATTCCTGAAGGACGTGGGCCGGGGCTAAGCGCTCCCCGCGAGCGCCAATAGACCAAAGAGAAAGGGGGGCGCGGGTCTCCAGCCTAGTCGGTGTGCCCGAGGGAGCACGGCAGTCAATTTTGATACCAGCCTCAATCGGCTATCTCTTATCCCTAAAGCGTTCTAGCGAATGCGATAGCCTTTGATCGACGAAAGCGCCGCAATGAGCATGACCATGTCAAAACGCCCGATTTTGGCGCTCACCGGCAGCGTGCTGCTGGCGGTTCTGGCAACGACAGCGAGCAATATTTTTCTGAGCCAACGGCTGATTGATGCGTCGGCGACGCAGGAATTGAAAACGCTCGAAGCATTTTTCGACTCGTCGCTGAAATCGGAATCCGACCGGGCCTTGTCGCTTGCCGTCAGCTTGGCGGAAAATAATGCGGTGCGCGACCAGTTCGCCGCGCGTGCGCGCGATACGCTTCAGGCAACCCTCGCCCCTGTGTTCAAAGAGTTGAAGGACAAGCACGGCATTCGGCAGATGCAATTTCATCTGGCCCCGGCGACCTCCTTCCTGCGCGTTCATCGGCCCGAGAAATTCGGCGACGATCTCTCGTCTTTCCGCTTTACCGTGGTGGAGGTCAACCGCAGCCAGAAGCCCGTTTCGGGGATCGAAAACGGCGTCGAGGGCCTCGGCATTCGCGGCGTCGTGCCGATGATAAAGGATCAAAAGCCGATTGGCTCGGTAGAGATTGGCCTGTCGATCGATCAATTCTTCTTCGACCGGCTCAAAGCCGCCACCGGGGCCGATGTCGCGCTTTACGTCACCTCACCGAAGGGCGTTGCGCTTCACGCCAAGACGTTCGCCGACGTGCCGCCCGTTCCGCCAGAAGCGCTGAGCGCGGCGCTCGGCGGGGCGGCGCAGACGGGAACCTTGCCCGTCAATGGGGCGACGCTGTCCTATACCGCTGTGCCCGTGCGTGACTATCGCGGCGATATTTTCGGCGCGGTTCTCCTGTCTTTTGACCGGGCCGAGCTTAAATCGGTTCAGGATCGGGCGATGCTGCTCTCCGTCGCCATCGGTGCCGGCGTGCTGCTGCTCGCCCTGCTGGTCGCCTGGCGCTTGAGCCGGAGCCTGTGCAAGCCGCTGATGGCGATTACGGGCGTCATGACCGATTTGGCCCAGGGCAATTTGCAGGCGGTCATTCCGGGGCTGAAGCGCCGCGATGAAATTGGCGCGATTGCGGCAGCCCTTGCCGTCTTCCAGCGCTCGATGCAGGAAGCCGAGGATTTGCGTCAGGATCAGGCCGCCGCTCACGCCAGGGCGGCGGCAACCCAGCGCGAAACCCGCTTGGCGCTGGCTGCTGAATTTGAAACGAAGGTGCACAGCGTCGTGAGTCTCGTCAGCCGCAGTTCGGCCGCGCTGCAAAAGCTCTCGGAGCAGATGCGCCAGTTTGTTCATCAGACCCTCGGCCAAGCCCGCACCGGGGCCGCGACGGCCGAAACCACGGCGCACCATATGAATGCGCTCGCGGGGGCAGGCAACCAGCTTGCGGCCTCGGTCGGTGAAATCGGCCAGCAAGTGACCCAGGCCAGTACGATCACCGGCCAAGCCAATGCCGAGGCCGCCACGGCGACCGAGCGCATGCAAGGGCTCGACGGCGCGGCGCAGAAGATTGGGGCGGTGGTGCAGTTGATCCAGGATATCGCCGGGCAGACCAATCTGCTGGCGCTGAACGCTACCATCGAAGCCGCGCGGGCTGGGGAAGCCGGCAAGGGTTTCGCGGTGGTCGCGGCCGAGGTCAAAGCCCTGGCCGCGCAAACCAGCCGGGCGACCGAGGATATTTCGCAGCAGATCAATGCGATTCAATCCGCCAGCCGGGGCGCGATGACGGCGATGACCGATATCCATCATACCATCGGAACCATTACCGATATTTCCACCAATGTTGCCGCTGCCGTCGAGGAACAGGCGACGGCTACGCGCGCGATTTCGCGCAGCGTCGATCAAGCGTCGCAGAGCAGTGCGCAATCGAGCCAAGCGATGGCGGACGTAAGCCAAACCATCGGGCAGGTGGGCGATCAGGCGCAGACCGTTTCGACGGCGGCGAACGATCTGGCCGGGCAGGCGGAGGCGCTCCAGCAGGTTATCGTCGCGTTTCTCGACCAAGTCCGCGCGGCTTAGGCCGCACGGTTTGAGCGGGGGCGGCTTAGGCCGCCGGGCGGCGCAACGTTAGCAGCAGCACGCCGAAGCCGACGAAAATGCCGCCCACGGTTCGATTGACCCAGCGCACGATCATCGGCTTCAGCAGCACGCCCCGCGCCTGCCGGGCCAGGAGTGCGTAACCGAACAGCGAGGCGAACGAGATTCCCATGAAAATGCCGGTCAGGGTAAAAAACTGCGGCAGAACGGGCGCATCGGGCACGAGGAACTGCGGGAACAGCGCCGCGAAGAATAGGATCGGCTTGGGGTTGGTCACGGCCAGCCCGGCCCCCTCGCGGTAGAGGGCAAGCGCGCCGGGGTTCCGGTGCGGCAGGGTGGTTTCCGGCAGCGCGGCGAGGCTGGCCCGGCCAAAGAGATGCCGCAGCCCGATCCAGAACAGATACAGCGCGCCAATAAGCTTAACGACGCCGAATAGCAGGGCGGAGGTTTGCAGCATCACGCCGAGCCCGAGCATCGAGGCGGTGGAGAGGCAGAACAGCCCGGTGATATTCCCTAAAGACGACCAGAGCACCGAGCCGATGCCGTGGGCGAGGCTATTGCGGATCGCCAGCAGAATGGCGGGGCCGGGGGAGAGAATGGCGGTGGCGGCGATCACCGTATAGGAGAGCAGCAGGGCGAGGGTCATCGGGCGGGTTCCTGTTCAGTGTCAGGTGATCTCAGCGCAGAAACCTACCCGCCACAAGTCACCCCGTTGCAACGCTGTCCGCCAGGGCGCGCTCGGCTGTAGCCCAGGCTTGCACCGCGTCGGGCAGCACTGGGGAGACCATTGGCTCGTCCATCGCCGCCATAATCTCGTCGGTCGGCACCGTGCCGCCGGGGCCGACGAAGGCGGCTTTGACGATGGCGTGGAACATCAGCCGCTCTTGCGTGTCGAGAAAGCGTTGTTCGAGATAGATAAACTTCTCGTCCCACCCCAGGGTGCGCGTGACCATCGTAAACGTCTGAAACGGGTTCAGCGCGCGGCGGAAGCGGGCATTCACCGATGCTACGACCGGCATCCAGCGCTTGCGGCGCACGAGGCCCCAAAGCTTGGTGCGCAGCATCAAATCCAGCCGCCCAAGATCAAGCAGGGTCAGATAGCGGCCATTATTCATATGAAAGTTAAAGTCGAGATCATTCGGCCAAACGCGCATCGTCACCCGGCTTTCGCCCATCAGCGGCAGGGCGGCGCGGAAGCGTAGGGTGAGCATCAGCCAAATCAGGCGGCAGTAGAGGTTCATTCCAGTCTCCAAAGAAAAAACCCCCCTCCGTTGGCGGGAGAGGGGTCGTTTCGGAAGCGTTACAGCTTAGAAAGCTTCCGCCGGAAGCTCCATCAGCACCTTGCCGCCCGCCATGATATTGACGAACAGCGAGCCGTGCTCCGGCAGCAGCTTTTGCATGAAGAAGCGGGCGTTGATGAGCTTGGCTTCGTAGAAAGCCTTCTCGTCGCCATCGACTTTCTTCAAGGCCACTTCCGCCATCTGCGCCCACATGTACCCGAGGGCCACAAGGCTGAAGAGGCGCAGATAGTCGGAGGACGCGGCCCCGGCTTCTTCGGGGCGCCCGAAGGATTTTTGCGCCACGGTGGCGGTTGCCATCTGGAGCTTGCCGAAGGCTTTCGCCAGCGGGCCGATGAACTCCAGCATCGCCGGGTTTTCCATCTGGGTTTCGAGATAGGCCGAGACCGGATGGAAGAAGCGGCGCATCAACCGGCCCATATTCTGCGGCATTTTGCGGCCGACCAGGTCGAGCGCCTGAATACCGTTGGTGCCTTCGTAGATCTGGGTAATGCGCGCGTCGCGGACGAACTGCTCCACGCCGTAATCGTGAATATACCCATGCCCGCCGTGGACCTGCACCGCCAGATTGGCGGCGTTAAAGCCGTGATCGGTGAGATAGGCTTTGACGATCGGCGTCAGCAGGGCGACGAGATCATCGGCCTCCAGGCGCTTTTCCGGGTCCGGGTGCTTGTGCGAGATGTCCAGCAGCATGCCGACCCAATAGGCGAGCGCGCGGGAGGCTTCCGTATTGGCGCGGATCGTCATCAGCATCCGGCGCACGTCTGGGTGAACGATGATCGGATCGGCGCTGGCGGAATGATCCTGCTTCTTCGCATCGAGCGAGCGCATTTGACGGCGGTCCTTGGCGTAAGCCGCCGCCGTCTGGTAGGAGATTTCGCTGAGGCCGAGGCCCTGCATGCCGACGCCAAGGCGCGCGGCATTCATCATGGTGAACATGCAGCGCATGCCCTTATGGGCTTCGCCGATCAGCCAGCCTTGCGCGCCTTCGAAGTTCATCACGCAGGTCGAGTTCGCTTTAATCCCCATCTTATGTTCGATGGAGCCGCACATCACGCCATTGCGCATGCCCGGCGTGCCATCGTCCTTCGGCAGGAACTTCGGCACCACGAACAGGCTGATGCCTTTAATGCCCGGCGGCGCATCCGGCAGCTTTGCCAGCACCAGATGAATGATGTTTTCAGTCAGGTCCTGCTCGCCCGCCGAAATGAAGATCTTCGTGCCGGTGATCGAATAGGAGCCATCGCCGCGCGGCTCGGCCTTGGTGCGCATCAGCCCCAGGTCGGTCCCGCAATGGGGCTCCGTCAGGCACATAGTGCCGGACCAGGTGCCATCGACGATCTTCGGCAGGTAACGTTGCTTCAGTTCGTCCGACCCGTGCTGCGCCAGGGCGTTATAGGCCCCGTGCGACAGGCCGGGGTACATGCCGAAGGAGATGTTCGAGGAACAGATGAGTTCCTGAACCACGAATTCCAGCAGATGCGGCATGCCTTGGCCACCAAAGTCCGGATCGCAGGACAGGGAGGTCCAGCCGCCTTCGATGAACTTGGTATAGGCTTCTTTGAACCCGGCGGGGGTGCGAACCACGCCGTTTTCATAGTGGCAGCCTTCCTTATCGCCGGAGAGGTTGAGGGGTAGAAGCTCGTTCACACACAGCTTCGCCGCTTCTTCCAGCACCGCATCGAACAGGTCGGGCGTTGCGTCTTCATAACCCGGCAGCTTGGAGAGCTGTTCGGCGTTTAGCACTTCGTTGAGAACGAAGCGGATTTCCCGCAAGGGAGCAGCATAGGTTGCCATGAAACGGCCCTCCTAATTGCGCAGCGGCCGACCGGTTTCGAGCATATGCTCCATCCGGGCGAGCGACTTGGGGTTCTTGGCGAGACGCATGAAGTTCGACCGTTCCAGCGCCAGAATATCGTCTTCCTTGAGGGCGATGGTCACATCGCCGTTCGGGCCACCCGTCAGCACGTCGGCCAGGGTTTTGGAGACGGTGATATCGTGCGGCGTGGCTTTGCCCGCGCCCGCTGCCCCATCGACGGCCATATCGAGCGCCAGTTTGGCACTCGGGCCGGGCAGGCGGAATTCGAACTCTTCGGGCACCTTATAGCCTTCGGCCAGGGCCAGAACCTTGGCTTTGGCATCGGCCAGCAGCCGGTCGCGGTTCATCGTAACCCCGTCATCGGCGCGCAGGTACATCAGTTCCTTAGCGAGATGCGCGGATTTGGAGACCTGGGCCGTGCTGAGGGTCTCGAAGACTTTGCCGATGGCGGGCATCGGGCCGCCGGGGCGGCGCTTGACGCTGAGCCAGCGTTGCAGCATTTCCTTGCACCCACCCCAACCGGGGATGATGCCGACGCCGACTTCCACCAAACCCATATAGGTTTCGGCATGGGCCTGGACCGCATCGCAATGCAGAAGGATTTCACACCCACCGCCCAAAGCCATGCCCGAGGGCGCGCCGACGACGGGGAAGGGGGCGTATTTGAGCGCCTTATAGGTCTTCTGTCCGGCTTCCACGATTTCTTCAATCGCGGGCCAGAGGGCGATATTGGCGGCGAAGAGGGCAAGCCCGAGATTCGCGCCAACCGAGAAGTTCGTGCCCTCGTTATAAATCACGAGGCCCTTGTAGCCTTTGGCCGGAATGGTCTGCACGGTTTTCACCAGCAGGGCCATAATCTCATTGTCGAGGCTGTTCATCTTCGAGGTGAACTCGAAGCACAGCACGCCGTCGCCAATATCCCAAACCGAGGCGGAGGCGTTTTTCAGCACCGGCTGCGCGTTCCGCTTAATATCGGCCAGCAACAGCACGCCGGGGCGGCGTTCGACCGGATGATAAGCGCCATCGGTGCCCAAGAATTCGAGCTTACCGCCTTCTTGACGGTAGAAGCTTTTGCCCTTGGCGATTTCCAACAGCTTCGGCACGGGCAGTCCCTTAGCGGCGATTTCCGCCGCCAGCCAATCGGCCCCAACCTGATCGATTAACTCGAACGGCCCGAAGGACCAATTATAGCCAAGCCGCATGGCTTCATCGACCGCCGTAACGGTATCGGCAATTTCCGGTACCAGGGCGGCGGTGTAGCCAAGCGTTTGCACCAGCACGCGCTTTGCGAATTCTCCGTGGGGAGACGGATCGGTCACGAGCGCCTTGAGGGACCGACCGGCCCGTTCCAGGGCTTCCGGGCGCGGCTTTTGCGCCGCCCGATAGGCCCCGGTTTTCAGATCGATGGCTTCTTTAACTTTCTTCCCACCAACCGCATTGAGGCGATAGAAACCGCCCTTGCCTTTGCGGCCGGTGTAGCCGTCCGCAATCATCTTATCCAGCAGCGGGTGCTGAATATTCGTGCGGATGAAATCGTCGGTGGGCGGCAGGACCGACTTCATGCTTTTAGCAATCAGCGGCATCAGGTCGAGCCCAACGAGATCGATCAGGCCGAACACGCCGGTTTTGGGAATCCCCATCGGGCGACCGCCGATCGCATCGGCTTCTTCGACCGTAAGGCCCAGATCGATAGCCTCATTGACCGCAACCTGAATCCAATAGGTGCCGATGCGGTTGGCGATAAAGCCGGGCGTGTCCTTACACGGCACCACGCCCTTACCCAAATTGCGGTCGCAAAATTCTTCGATCCGCGCGAGCGCCGCCGGATCGGTTTCGGCGCCGCCGACCAGTTCCAGCAAGCGCATATAGCGCGGCGGGTTGAAGAAATGGGTGATCATAAAGGTCTTGCGGAAGCTCTCCGCCCGGCCTTCGATCAGGTAATGCAGCGGAATGGTCGAGGTGTTCGACGACACCACCGCATCGGGCTTCTTCAGAGTTTCGAGCTTGGCGTAGAGGCCGCGCTTGATTTCCAGATTTTCGACAATGGCTTCGACAATCCAGTCGCACTCGGCCACTTTCGCCAGATCATCGTCAAGATTGCCGGGCGTGATGAGCTTGGCCGCGTCCTTATGCATCAGCGGCGCGGGGTCCGCTTTCAGCAGCTTGTCGATTGCGCCCTTGGTGATGGCGGTCTTATCACCTTCCTTGGCGGCGATATCGAGCAGCAGTACGGGAATGCCAGCGTTGGCGATATGGGCCGCAATGCTGGCCCCCATCACCCCTGCGCCGATGACGCAGGCTTTCTGCACACTCATGGATTACACCGCTTCGAGAATGGTGGCGATGCCTTGACCGCCGCCGATGCACTGGGTCGCCAGCGCATAGCGCTTACCTTCGCGCTGCAACAGCGATGCCGCCTTGCCGGTGATCCGCGCGCCGGTGCCGCCGAGCGGATGCCCAAGGGCAATCGCGCCGCCGTCGAGGTTGATCTTTTCCAGCGGCAGGCCGAGGTCGTGAATGCAGGCCAGCGCCTGGGCCGAGAAGGCTTCGTTGAGTTCGATGATGTCGATATCATCGACCGTCAGCCCGGCGCGCTTCAGCGCCTTGCGGGTCGCATCGACCGGACCAATGCCCATAATGTCGGGCATGCAACCGGATTTGGCGATGCTCTTAATGCGGGCCAAGATCGGCAGGCCGTTCTTCTTGGCATAGTCTTCCGAGCAGACCAGCACGGCGGATGCGCCATCGGTGAGCGGTGAAGAGGTGCCGGCGGTCACGCTGCCGGCGGGGTCGAAGGCGGGCTTCAGGCCGCCCAGGCTTTCAGCGGTGGTTTCCGGGCGAATGCAACCATCGGCCTCGACAAGGCCCGCTTTGGTTTGCACCGGAACGATTTCGTCCTTCAGCTTGCCCGCGGCTTGGGCGGCGGCGGCCTTCTGGTGCGAGGCGGCGGCGAAAGCTTCCTGCTGGGCGCGGGTGATCTGGTATTTATTGGCCAGATTTTCCGCCGTTTGGCCCATCGAGGCGAGCGCGCCCGGCATGGTTTGCTGGAAAATCGGATTGGGGAGGGGGTTGTAGCCCATCATCGGCACGCGGGTCATCGACTCAACGCCAGCCGCAATGAAAACGTCGCCTGCGCCCATCTGGATTGCGCCCGCAGCCATATGGATGGCTTCCATCGACGAGCCGCAGTAACGGTTGACGGTCGCGCCGCCGATGGTGAGCGGCAAGCCTGCCAGCAACACCACGATACGGCCCATGTTGAAGCCCTGTTCGCCTTCCGGGAAGGCGCAGCCGAGCAGCAGATCTTCGATATCGGCGGGATTGACCTTCGTGCGCTCCACCAGCGCTTTCACCACACCCGCAACCAAATCGTCTGGTCGAACGCGGGTCAGGCCGCCCTTATTGGCGAAATGAAACGGCGACCGGGCATAACCCGCAATTACCACTGGCGTCATCTAAACGGTCCCTCCAACCTGGATCGGTTGGCCCTTTAGCGCCCGAGGATACGCCTTGGGGGGCGAAGGCCAACCTTGGTTAATTTTTGTCTGTGGTTCCCTTGCTGCCTAAAAGATGCAGCACTTCGCCTTCAATCTCGCGTAGCTCTTGCAGCGTGACGGTAAGGTCGCGCAACTGCTGCTCCAGCTCATCAATCCGCTGGCGGCCCTTTTTCAAGGTTGCCTGCAATTGTGTGACCTGCGAGCGGTCGGCGTCGTACAAATCGAGCAATTCTTTAATATCGGCGAGGCTGAAGCCTAAGCGCTTGCCGCGCAAAATCAGCTTCAACCGGGCGCGATCCCGCGCAGTGTAAATCCGCGCCCCGCCGATGCGGCTGGGCGCGAGCAGCCCCTGATCTTCATAGAAGCGGATCGTGCGGGGGGAGATGGCATGCTCCTCCGCCAGATCCCCAATGGAGAACAGTTTCTGCGCCTGAACTTGCTCGACTTGCATCATACCGGAAGCTACCCAATTCGGAAGGTAGTTGACGTATACGTAATATGCCTGCGCTCTCCTGTCAAGCTACGATCAAGCCGTGTGAAAAACGGTGTTCAGGCAATTCGTGCATCAGCCTTTGCGGGCCTTGGATGCTTCGTACTTTGCCCGCTCCTCCGCGACCAGTTCCTTTTTTGACAATTTGCCAATCATGGTTTTGGGCAGTTCGGTGCGGAACTCGATTTTCTTAGGCATTTCAATGGGGGAGATGCGGGTTTTGAGGAATTCGGTCAAGTCTTCGACCGTCAAATTTTCGCCCGTCTTCAGCACAACAAAGGCCTTGACCGTTTCGCCACGATATTCGTCGGGGATACCGATCACGGTCACTTCTTGGACGCTATCGTGCTGGTAGATCGCTTCCTCCACAATGCGCGGGTAGACATTATAGCCGCCGCACAGGACCACATCCTTGATTCGGTCCACGAGATACACGAAGCCCTCGTCGTCCATATAGCCCACGTCGCCCGTCCGAAGGAACTCGCCGACGAAGGTCTTCTCCGTCTCTTCCGGGCGTTTCCAATAGCCCAGCATCACTTGCGGGCCTTTCAAGCACAGTTCGCCCTTTTCGCCATGGGCCACCCGCTTGGTCGGGTCTTCAAGATCCCGGAGTTCTGGCCATGTGTTTGGCATGGGTAAACCAATAGAGCCCGCCTTAATTCGGCCATCGAACGGATTTCCGAAAGCAATCGGCGATGTTTCCGTAAGGCCGTAGCCTTCCACGAGAATGCAGCCTGTCAGCTCTTCGAATTTTTGTTTCACTTCTACCGGCAATGGTGCGCCGCCAGACATGCAAAACCGCAGTGAGGTGAGGTCGTGTTTCGCTAATTCTTTGTGGTTGTTCATGGCGGTATAGATCGTCGGCACGCCCGCCATCAATGTCGGCTTTTTCTTACTGATAAGCGCCAAGGTTTGGTCGAGATCAAAACGCGGCAGCATGATGATTTCTGAGCCCGATGCAACGGCGAGATTCTGGACCACCGTCATCGCAAAAACGTGGAAGAAGGGCAGCACCCCCACCACGCTTTCCGTGCCGTAATGCATGCCCGGAAACCAGCGTACGGCCTGCATAGCGTTACAATATAGGTTGGCGTGACTCAGCATCGCGCCTTTGGGAAGCCCCGTCGTTCCGCCGGTATACTGCAGCACCGCAATATCGCGCTTGGGGTCGATCGTCACCGGTTGCGGTTTTGCCGCGCCGCCGATCAGCGTGCGATAGGCGATATGGCGGCTATCCATCTCCACACGGGCGCGGTCTTTGCGCTTGAGGAGGGGGAACAGGAAATTCTTGGGGAACGGCAGCGCCTCGGCGAAGGGGCAAACCACCACGTGTTTTAACACGCCCTGGTCGAGCAGCAGCTTGATCTTGGGGTAGAGGACGGCCAGATCGAGCGTCACCATCATCTTGGTGTCGCTATCCAGGCACTGTTTCTCCAACTCCTTTTCCGCATACAGCGGATTGAAGTTAACAACCGTGCCGCCCGCTTTCAGGATGCCGAAGTAAAAGATCGTGTAATAGGGGCAGTTCGGCAAAAACAGGCCGACTTTCGTGCCGCGCCCAACGCCTTGCCGTTGCAGCCCGGCGGCCGCCCGGTCCACCAGCGCACCAATCTCGGCATAGGTGTATTTCTTATCGAGAAAATCGATGAGCGGCCGATTACCGTATTTGGCCACCGCATCATCCAGCAGTGAGAAGAGCGGAACCACGGGAATCGGGGCCGAATGGTCCACATCCTTGGGGTAGTGTACCTGCCATCGTTCGAGCCCTTGGGTCTCGGTGGTCGCTTGGGGTGCGCTAACAGCTTCGCTCATCGCTTCCTCCGACGGTTTCGTCGGCCTCCCTTTTAAAGCCGGGTCGTGCGTTGCAACCCGATCATTGATGCCTCGTTCGTCGAGGCGGTCATTTTCTAAGGCGTCATTATACTCTACAGTTGGGCATAACGACGCATATGATCAACTCAAACCCACTTTGCCGATAACGTCAATTTATTTACGAAGACGTAAGATCGTGCCACTGTAGGGAAAGATGACCCCGACGCCGGAAGGCCCGCAGAAGACGGGAGGCCGGTTGCAACCGAAAAGGGGCCAAGGATCAAAGGGAGGATGCATCATGCTCAAAACCCACGCGGCGGGGGCCGAGGCCGCCCCCGCGCCTGTTCTGGTCGAACGGCACCATAACGTCGCCTACGTTACGCTCAACCGCCCGGCGGTGCTGAATGCGTTGAACGAGGCGATGCTGAACAAGCTCGTCACCGTGTTCCAAACCCTCAGCACCGATAAGGATATCGGCTGCGTCGTGCTGCGCGGTGCGGGGGATGGGTTTATGGCGGGTGGCGATATCAAAGAGTTCCGCACGCAGATGGAACTGCCCGAAGCCGAACGGCTGCACGTCTTTCAAGGCATGTTGGGCCGCGTTGGGCTGCTGGTGGAAGCGATGCGCGCCATGCCCCAGCCGGTGATTGCCTCGGTCCATGGGGCGGCGGCGGGGTTCGGGATGAGCCTTGTGCTCGCCTGCGACCTT
>NZ_JBILQX010000215.1:0-5257 GCF_044372965.1 Elstera sp.
TAAGCCCCAAGAACACCCCGAGCGCACCGAGCGCCAGCGGGACCAGCTTCCACCCCCATAACCGGGGCCAGCAGCATCCGGCCACCGCCGTGCCGAGAACGAGCGTTGCCAACAAAGGCCGCCACTGTTCCTCGTAAGGGTAGCGCCCGAACAGAATCAGCCGGTGCTTTTCGGTGATCAGCCCCCAGCACGCCCCGCGATGATCGAGCGCGCGGCAGGCTTTCGCGTCGGCGGCGGTCACACTGTTGAGCACGCCCCAGGACAGCGCCACCCAGGCCAGATAGACCAAGGCCGCCAGCGCCAATCCACTGAGAATTTTGGTCACGACCGAGTTCGGCACAGTCCCCGGCGGCCACGGCACCCGCGCTTGGGCGGCATCGGTACGGCGTTTCCAGGTGGCCTTGAGGCCGGAGGCAAGGGTGAGAACGGACATGATCTAGCGCTCCCGCAAGGCCCAACGGCGGTTATAGGCATTCATAATCAGCGAGGTGAGCAGGCTGAGGCTTAGGTACACACTGGCGAGCACCGTAATGCCCTCCACCGCACGGCCATTTTGGTTCATCACCGTATTCGTGACCGACACCAGATCGGGATAGCCGATTGCCACCGCCAGCGAAGAGTTCTTGGTAATGTTGAGGCACAGACTGATGTAGGGCGGAATAATTACCCGCAGCGACAGCGGCAACACCACGAAGCGCAGCAATTGATTGCGATTGAGGCCTATCGCCGCCGCCGCTTCCCACTGGCCTTTCTGGACCGACAGAATGCCGGCGCGAACGATTTCTGCCATGTAAGCCGAGGCCGCCATACTCAGCGCGCCCAGCAGCGCCATATATTCGGGCGATAGAACCGCGCCGCCGACGATGGTGAATTTCCCCATCTGCGGATAAGCGACCTTTGGCGGCATCCCCAGCAGCATTGGCACAGCGACAGCCGCGAGAATACTCCCCAAGAACAGGGCGGCGGCAGGCAAAAACCGTCCGGTCGCACGGCGCACGGCCCAAGCTGCAAGCAAGCCTATGAACACAAAACCGCCGAACAGCCCCCATCCGGCCCCCGCAATCGGCACGGGGATCGAAAGTCCCTCTTTGCTCAGATAAAGTCCCGGCAGCGGCTGCACTTGGTCGCTGGCGAGCGGCAGAAGATTGCTTAAGCAAAAATACCAAATTAGCACATGCACCAAGACCGGAATATTCCGCACTACATCGACATAAATCGAGGCAAGCAGGCGGATCGTCGGGCTTTGGGCGAGGCGGGCAATCCCCAAAAGTGTGCCGAGGATCGTCGTCAACACCATCGCGGCGAAGGCGACCCGCAGGGTATTGCTGATCCCAGCGGCATAGGCGGTGAGCACGTTTTGGCTGCCGGTGAAGGGCAACAGAGTTTCGCTAAGATCAAAGCCTGCGGGCTCCATCAAATAAGCAAACCCGAACGTAAGCGAACGGCGCGCGAGGTTGGTATCGAGGTTCTGCCCCATCCCCCACGCCGCTAACAGCACGGCGACCAACAGCAGAGCTTGCCCGGCAAGCGCCATGGGAGTGCGGATGAAAGGCCGCTTTGGGGGCGCGGTGGGCGCTGGCGACGACAAATCGGTCATGGCGGGCTTCTTGAGCAAGAGGAGGAGATGAAACGCCGGGCCCAGCAGAGTTGGGGGACAGACCCGCCGGGCCCGACGCGCGGCGAAAATTAGCGAACGGGCGGTGCGTAGATCAGACCACCGCGCGTCCACAAATCATTCAGACCGCGTTCCATTTTGAGCGCCGAGCGCGCGCCCAGATTGGCATCAAAGCTCTCGCCGTAATTGCCGACCTGTTTGATGACCCGGTAGGACCAATCCTTATCGAGCTTTAGCAAACGGCCCGTATCTTCCCCCGTGCCAACCATGCGCTGAATGGCGGGATTCTTACTCTCCGCGCGCAACTGATCGATATTGGCTTTGCCGATGCCCATTTCTTCGGCTTCGATCATGGCGTAGAGCACCCATTTGACGATGGTGGTCCAATCCTCATCACCCCGGCGCACGGCTGGCCCAAGCGGCTCTTTCGAGATCACTTCCGGCAGCAGAACGAACTGCTCAGGATCACCCAGATTATTGGCGCGGTGGATGGTGAGCGCCGTAGCATCGCCGGTCATGGCCTGACAACGGCTCGACCGGAAGGCTTCCAGGGTCGCTTCGTTCTGCTCGAACACAACAGGTTTATAGTCGAGCTTTTTCGCCGCGAAATATTCCGCCAGGTTCTTTTCGCTCGTGCTGCCCGCATCGACGCAGATGGTGGCACCACTCAACTCTTTGACACTATTGACCTTCAGGCTTTTGCGGGTCAAGAACGCTTGCCCATCGAACAGATTGATGCCAACCCAGGAAAGTCCCAAGGAGGCATCGCGCGTTAGCGTCCAGGTGGTGTTGCGCGACAGAAGATCGATTTCCCCCGCTTGCAGCGCCGTAATGCGCGTAGAGCCGGTCGTGGAGAGAAACTTCACCTTATTGGCATCACCCAGCACGGCAGTGGCAACGGCGCGGCAGAAATCGATATCAAAGCCACCCCATTTACCTTGGCTATCGGCCAAGGCAAAACCGGCACGTCCGGGATGAACCCCGCAAACGAGTTCGCCGCGCTGCTTTACGGCATCAAGGGTAGCCCCAGCCAAAGCGGGGGCGGTCGCGGCAGCGGTTAAAAGCGCCGCCGCGAGGAAACGAGTGGTCCCGTACATGATAATCTCCCGGTTTTAGAGCAAATTTTGAGCAAGCGACAGGGTTTGCGCTAACGCATTTGCATTGAATTACAACGGTCTAGAACTTTTTGAGGAAACCTGAGAGACCGCCTCAGGCCCTAGGGTGTTTCTTTTGAGCGGCGCTTCTTATAGTCCGGCGGGCGGGCTGGAGGACGGTTCGACTCAGGGTACACATAGGGGCCAACCAGATCGGTCAGCCCTTCCATCGCTTGCAACGCGTCGGTGCGTTGCCAGGCGAGTGCAGAGCCCAGCGCTTGAATAAGCGCCAGGGCGGCGACCGCAGAAGAGGAGGTAACCCCCCGTTCCGCCGACGCAAATAAAGAGCGGGTGGCAAGCGGCACCAGCGGCGCGGTCGGCATATCCGTGAGCGCCAATACAGCGGCCCCGCGATCCCGCGCCAGTTTGGCAAGATCGACCGTATCGCGGGAATAGCGCGGAAAGGTAATGGCGATCAGCAGATCGTCGGACGAGAGTTTGAGGAGGTGGCGCACGCTTTCCTCCGGCCCGCCCCAGCCGCCGACAAAGCGCACATCGTTGCAGAACGGCCCATAATGGCTAGCGGCAAACCCCGCGAGATACGCGCTCGCGCCAAAACCCACCGTGTAAATCCGTTTCGCCCCGCGCATCAGATCGACCGCGCCGCCCAGCCCCTCTGCGGTTAAATCGGCAACGGTTGTTTGCAAGTTGGCGATATCTTCTTGCAGCGCCTCTAGCGCGACCCCGGCGGGCGAGGCATCGCGTTGACGGGCGACGCGCAGTTTATCTTCTTGCGACATGCGAACCCGCACACGCCCAACCAGTTCCGCCCGAAACTCGGCATAGGTCTCGAACCCCAACGCGCGGGCAAACCGATTGGCGGTTGCCAGCGACATATCCGCCGCCGCCGCCAGCTCGTCGATCGTCATGGTCGCGGCATCGAGCGGATGGGCCAATACAAATTCCGCCGCCCGCTGGTGCGTTGCCGACAAAGCCGGAAACAACCGCGTGATCCGCTGCGCGATATCTCCGCCGACCGATGGGGCATCGGTCAGGGCGGGATGCGGGTTTAGCGAGAGGGGTGATTTGCTCATAGGTTTATGAAAATATATTTCGATAATCCCGTCAATATGAAATTTTAAATATCATTTTGTCTGACAAACAATAAGGATAACCAAGAGATGCAAACCAGGTCAAAGGGCACTATCAGGGGCATTGATAGACCAAAACCCCTGCATTTCTGCGATAGATAGGGGAGCGTTGGGGGAAACTCTGCAATCGGAAGGTTGAAAAAAATTCTGGCGTTTAACGCGCAACGCATGAAAATTTACTTTCACGGCGCCCGCCGAAAGCGCGTGCCCATTGGATCATACGGGCTGTCGAACTGGCTAACGAGATTGACGATATCCGTCAAACTTACCGTCTCCAGCGCGTTCAAGCTGGTGGCGAGGATGCGCGCGTGATCGCTTGAGAGAATGCCGTCCGTGCAATGATGAAACTTCTCGCGCCAATCGTCAGCGCTAAAGGGGTTCTGCGGTGCGCCTTTCGGATATAAAACGCTTTTACAAAAGCGCGTCGAACTGTGTTTCAGCGTTACCTCAACGCAGTGCGCCAGCGGAACCGTCTCAACGAACCCCTCCACCAGAGCTTCGGGCACAAGCGCCATCCTGATGCGGGGAAGCAGCGCGCGGGTATCGGGATCGGCCAGCGCGCGGGCGGAAAAATCGGCAGGACCGATACTCCCGAACCGTAGCGCCGACGCCAGACTATAGGGCATGCTGAACAGCGCTTCCGACGGGGTTTTCGGATCGGGATAGCGCAAGGTGAGCGCGTTCAAAGGGCCGACGCGGGCGATTACGCTGTCCACATCCTGCGCCGTAAACCCGTGCTCCGCCCGCAGTGCCAGGAGCGCATCGATGCATCGGTGGGCGGAGGCGCAGCAGGCATATTTCTTGAACGCCATGCCGGTGGCAATCAGCGGCACCCCTCCTTCCGCCTCGGGTACAAGCTGGGACCAATCGGGGGCTGCACTGCCCCGATACATCTGCCCAAAGCCGAACGGCCCTTCTAACGGATCAACGGAGGCCGCGAGCCCTGCCCGTGCCAGCCGCGCCAGCATGACGGCATCGCGCGCAGCTAATCCGGGATTGACGGCTTTCGCCGGGGTTCCGAAGATATTCTTGGCCCCGAAAGCCTTGGCACCCGCCATCGACAGCGCCGCCAACGTTTCGGCAACCGAGAATTTTTCAATACGGGCGAGCGCGCACGTCGCGGCAATGAGCCCGTAGGTGGTGGTCGCAACCCATCCGGCTTCCATATGCTTGCGGGTGAGGCATAGGTTCAGGCGGCTCGCCACCTCGCAGGCGATGGTGATTGCGTCGTAGAGACCCTCCCACGCAACCGCCCGCCCATAGCGCGTGCCGATCAGCGCCGCGAGCGTAACGCACATCAGATGCCCGCCCATGCTGTAGGTCTGATCGTCCAGCTCGCGCTTATGGAAGGCTGTTCCCCACGCCAGCGCCGCCGCATCGGGAAGTACCCGCAAATC
>NZ_JBILQX010000045.1:0-22489 GCF_044372965.1 Elstera sp.
AAAGCTTGGGGATAACCGCCTCTCGCTTCAGCTTTTCAATGGTCGCAAGCGAGGCGGCTAAAGAGAGGGCCTCGCCGCCGAAGGTTCCGGAGATGAAGATCTTCTCCATCTCCATCAGCACGTCGCGCCGCCCAACGACGGCGGACAGCGGCATACCGTTCGCCATCGCCTTACCGAAGCACGCCATATCCGGCGTCACCCCAAAGAGGCTTTGTGCGCCGCCCAGGGCAAACCGGAAACCGGTGATGATTTCATCGAACACCAGCAAAGCGCCGTGCTTATGGGCGAGGTCTTTCACGCCCTGAAGGAAGCCCGGCTTCGGCTCCACCACATTCATGGTTTCCATGATGACGCAGGCGACCTCGCCCGGATGGGCGAGAAACGCCTTTTCGAAAGCATCGAGATCGTTATAGGGCACCATTGCCGTCAGCTCTTGCACCGACGCAGGAACGCCGCGCTTGCGGGCCGTCGCGCCAATGTACCAATCCTGCCAGCCGTGATAGCCGCAGGCGATGATCCGTTCGCGCCCGGTGAAGGCCCGCGCCATGCGGATCGCCGCCGAGGTCGCGTCGGTGCCATTCTTGCCGAAGCGGACCATTTCGGCGGAGGGGATGATATCCCGTAGCACCCGCGCCAGCTCCTGTTCCAGCGACGTGGCGAGGCTAAAGCTGATACCGCGCGTCAGTTGGGTGCGAATGGCGTAATCCACGTCCGTGTCGCGGTAGCCGAGCACGATGGGCAGCAGGCCGCTGACCATATCCACATACTCGTTGCCGTCCACATCCCACACCCGCCCACCTTGGCCGTGGGTTAGGAACAGCGGGGCCGCCCCGTTCGGAAGCTGAAGGTAGGATTTGCTGAAGGTCTGATTGCCGACCGGGATCACATCCAACGCGCTTTTCAGCAGGGCGTCCGAGCGCGTGTAGCCGTAGGAGATGACGGGATCGAGGCTGATCGATTCGACATAACCTTCGTTGCGCTGCTGGCGCTTCCCGACTTCGCGTAAGCTCGGCTTTTGGCGCAGAAGCTCCAACACAGCCCCATAGGTCGGGATCGTTTCCGTTCCGAGCTCCGCAACGACGCCGCGCAGGAAGGCGAGGTCTTCCGGGGTGTCCAGCGTCCAGCGTTCAGTGGTTTCGCCGGGGATCGGGTTGACCAGGGCTTCGACTTTAAAGCGGGCTCGGTTGGCGCGAATGAAGGGGGTAACATGCTCGCGTTCGGACGGGCGCGCGGCCTCGCGGTCGGCGATCAATAGCGCTTCGCGGGTGAAAGCTTCGCAGTCAAGCCCATCCGGCCAAGTGGCGGGATCGACATTGGAGGCGTAATCGGCCCCTGTGGTTTTCAGCAGGCGCAGAACCATTCCCGCGACGGCTGGGTCCAGCAACGGACAGTCGGCGGTAAGGCGCATGACGATATCCGCCCCGTCCTGGCTGGCAGCATCGGCGAAGCGGCGCAGAACGTCCTTCTCGGAGCCACGATAAACAGGAATGCCGGATTTTTCGGCCCAGGCGACAATCGCATCGTCCGGCGCTTCGGTGGAGGTGGCAATAGCCACCCGATCGACACCAGGAATGGCCTGGGCCGCGCGCACCACCCAGGCCAAAACCGGGCGGTCGCCCAAGGTTTCCAGCACTTTGCCGGGCAGGCGCGTGGATTGTTGACGGGCTTGAATGAGCGCGAGAGTCGTCACAGGGGTAACGGCCATGAAGAAGCATCCTCAAGAAAAACGGCCAAGCCCTTTAGCGGGCACGCAATTCTTACTTGATCCGCGCCCCGCGTCCAGCGTTCCATAGCGCGGGGCGGCCCTGCTGCATTCGCACGAATGCCGAAAAAGGCTTCCGCAGCATAGCGCACGCAGGTGAAGGAAATATTCATGGACCTCGGATTAGCCTGGCCGCTCTCCACCCAAACCGGCTGGGGGCAAGTGGGCTTCAATATGGCGCTGCAAATGCTGCGGTTGGGGAAAACCCGCCCCGTGCTGCTGGAGCCGCCCGAGGATTTGGCCATTCACGGGCTGCATCTCTGGACCCTGCTGCCCTTAGAGCTTGCACGGCGCGAACGCAGCGCGGGCGTGAACGGCAAAGGGGCCGACTGGCCTTTCCCGGTGATGCATCCATTGGGCAACCATTTCGGGGGGACCGGCAGTCGCCACCGGCATCGTGGCGCGAAGAATATCGGGCGAATGGTGTTTGAGGACACGAATCTCACCGCTGAAGATCGCCGCGAAATTGCCGCCTATGATTGTTTTCTCACACCGTCGCGTTGGAATGCCGACCTGTTGCGCGCGGCAGGGGTGAGCGATGTTCGCATGGTCCACGAGGGTATCGACGACAGCGTTTTCTTTCCAGCCCCGCGCCAAGGGCTCTGCCCAGGGCGGTTCATTATTTTCTCCGGCGGTAAGCTCGAATTCCGCAAGGGGCAAGATATCGTCATCGCCGCCTTCAAAATCTTCCAGCGCCGCCATCCCGAAGCCTTGCTTGCGATCAATTGGCAGAATTTCTGGCCGCAGCTTGCCGCCGATATTCATTTGGCCGGCAATGTTAAAACCGCGCCGGGAGTCGATCAGAACGGGCGCTTGGCCCTCAGCG
The DNA here is from genome assembly GCF_044372965.1 of Elstera sp. Classification (NCBI taxonomy): domain Bacteria; kingdom Pseudomonadati; phylum Pseudomonadota; class Alphaproteobacteria; order Rhodospirillales; family Rhodospirillaceae; genus Elstera; species Elstera sp. The sequence continues at coordinate 2,589 of NZ_JBILQX010000045.1, forward strand.
AATGGCTTGTGCGGGAGGGCGTGCCCGATGATGCCTTCGTTGATCTCGGTATGATCCCCCACCACATGATGGCCCAAGTGATGCGCGAAGCCCATGTGGCGGTCTTCCCCAATCGGGCCGAAGGGGCGACCAATCTGGTGGCGCTCGAATGTATGGCGGTGAATGTTCCCGTCATTTTATCGGCCAATACCGGGCATCTCGATCTAATGTCGGACGATGCCGAAACCTGCCTGCCCCTAACCCAGCAACGCCGCGTAAAAGAAGCGCCGGGAATGCAAGGGCTCGACGGGTGGGGGGAAAGCTCGGTTGAGGAACTCGTGCACGCGCTTGAAAAACTTTACACCGATCAAGCTTTGACGCAAAAAATTTCACGGCAAGGAACGCACCTGGCGCAAAGCCGAAGCTGGCGGACCCAAACCGACGCGGTTCTGACGGCCCTCGACGATGTTCTAGATTAGCGCCGTTTTTGCGTTGCGATTTTAAGCCGGTCGATTTCCGCCAACTGGTCTTTTGCCAATTTTACCAATTGGGCTGAAAGGGCGGCGAGTTCGACCACATTCATATTTTCGAGATCTTTTTTATTGAGTTCCATCAATCGATAGCGATCGAGCGGCGGGAGTTTAACCCCCGGCAGCGAGCCCATTTTTTCGCGGACGACATTTAGGGTTGCCAGCAACGGAATATCCTCCTCAGAAGAGAGTGGCGCGGGGTTTACCTCAGACGGGCTAACGGTAAGGGCCGTTTCAACGGCAACCGGAGTAGTTTCCGGTTCGGCCTCATTCGCCTTCAGGGTTTCAAATAACTCTTTAGCGAGTTGCCTCGCGCGCTGTTGACGCGATTCATAGCCGAGAGGCTTTGCTTTGCCAGAAAAATCGATGGGCGGTTTGGGGAGCGCGGCGGGGGTTTCCTGCGCGGGCGTTTCCTGAGTAAGCGTTTCTTGGGCGGGCGCTTCGGCAGCAGCAGCCCCCGCCGGTGCCTCCGGGCTTGCTTCGGGTGCGACGACAGCGGGAAGCGTTACGGCGGGAAGCGTTTCGGTTGACGGCACCGTCTCGGGGGACGCGACGGGGGCGGACTCAACGACCGGAGGGCGGGGGCTCGCGGGCGCTTCCCCGCCGGAAGGTTCCTTAGGTGCGGCGTCCGTTGGTGCCGCAACTTCCTCGGCGACGCCGTCAATCACGACCGGAGGGGGCTCCTGCGGCGGCGGCGCTGGCCGATAGGCGGTGGGCAAGCGCGCGCGTGCCGGGGCCGCTGGTTCCATAGCCGCTGCCGCCTCAGGGCGCTCCGGCTCCGGTAGAAGGAGCTCGGTCATGGGTAGGGCTAGGCGCGGGGGGGGCGCCATTCCAGACAGCGGCTGCGCGGGGGCCGGAGCGGCTTTCGGGGCGGGCGCGGCAATAGCCCCAGGGCCATTCGGCCTTTCCCAATAAACCCCATCGGCGGCTTCGACTTTTCGCTGGAAGCCCGCACCCTTCAGCAAGCCCATCATCCGGGTGGAGGCGGGCTGCGTGGTGGAGCACAGAATGGGCGAGTCCTTCATCGGACCCGCGAGGAGGCTCGCCAGAAATTTTTTGCCGATACCATTGCCCTGTTGGGCCGGATCGACAAACATCATCATGATTTCGTGACGACTCGGGTCTTTTTTCCGCAGAATAGCGTAAGCGCAGATGCTGCCATTATTTTCATAAATGTAGGAATGAACGTTTTTATGGGTCGTCGTATTCGCAAAAAAGGCGTTGATCTGCATCTTCGATTCGGAAAAATTACCGTCTCGAAGGCCGATTTCATAGCCTTTAACCATAAAGGGGATGTCAACGGATTTGGCGCGACGTAACACTTAGGATGCCGCTCGCAGAAAAGGGCGTAACATTCAACTGAGATAGCATATTTAAAAAAAAACGCGACCTGATAAGTGTGGCAGGGCAAAATATCGATATCTGCATGTTTGTAAAATTTAATTAAAACAGCAATTGGGTGAGGTCCATGACCTCACCCAACTCAGTCAGCTTTACCGCAGGAAGCTTTGCAGGTTCAGGTCCTGAATGCGGGCGAAGGAATTGTACGAGGCTTCCAGAATGGTCTGAAGGCTCGTCAACGTCGCAATCGCTTCGGTCTTATCCTGCTTGGCCAGATCGTCGAAATTACTGTTTGCGATCGATTTTTGCAGCTTGTTCTGCTCGGTGATCCCCGCGAGGGTTTTCTGATTGATCCCCGAACTCGCACGCAAACTGGTAATTTGCGTGCGGGCTTCGACGAGGATTTTGCTGGCGGCAGATACATCTTCCTTATTTAAGGGGGATGTTTGCTGCTGCAGATAGTTCAGGGTGTAGATGAGGCGGGCGAAGGCAGGCTTGTCGGCTGTGATCCCGTAGTCAACCGTTGCGTTGTCGGTAACTTGCACTTTTTGGGGATTCAGCGCCTCTCTGGCGCCCTGTGTATTGGTATAATAGCCCGTACTATTGGCTGCCGGTGGCTGGTCGGTGCGATAGTCAGCGACAGGGCCTATCAACTCAAGGGCACCACTAACACCTGTATTTGTCTGAGGCAGAGATACATCTGTACCCAATGGCCCCGTGACCAAGCTAATTGCACGGGAAACGCCAGTATTATTAAGAACTGCGCCCGCGACGAGAGGACGTAACTTTAGAACTGGGTTCACACCTACCGTTGTGGATGGTTCAATTTCGCTAATAATAAACCGATCTGTTGCGGATGGTCCAACTTGAACAATAACACCCGGCCTCAACGTCGTCGGCAGAGCGCTGTTAATTTGAACCGATTGGGTATCGATGTTTGCATTCCGCAGACCACCAATAGCCGGGTAAGTTTGCCCTGCAGCCCCATTTGCCGGTGTTGTCTCGACGTATTGCCCGCCAGAGGTTGTAAGCTCTTTCATGGTCACTGGGGCATTAGGGACGAACGGAATCTCATTGAGAGGTTCAACGTATAAGCGAACCGTTTGATCGTTACCCCCGCCAATACCCGTTGCGGCGGTGTGAGCCACAATGCGTCCGCGCCATCCATTCGCCTGTTCTACCACGCGACCGGCTTCAAGCTGGGCATCTGCCCCCGCTCGCACGACCTCAATGGTCGTCAACGGCGGGAGTTTGGTCTTATACTGTTGCAGTTGAGTGGGGTCATTTGGATTCGGGCGGAAAAATGTTCCTGTCGCCGGATCATAACTTGCTGCAGGTGATGCACCCGTCGTTGGGAGCGCCAAACCAGCATAAGTGTTTTGTGTTGCAGTCGATGGAACCGCCGGAACCGTTGGCGCAACCCCGCCGCCTGACGACAGGGTTTTCACCGGCGCGGTGCTCACATTCGAGCCCGCAAACAAATAGCGCTCGCCATCGTTCAGGTTCAGGAAATCTGTTACCTGATTGAGCAGGTCTTTGGCCAGCGTCGGCACGTCTGGCGGCGTCTTCGAATCCGACAGTTGCGCGAGGTAGCCGTTCAGCGTGCTGATCGATTTATCGATCGCGCTCAGCGACGTATCCATCAGCTTCATGCGATTGGTCGCAATGGTGATGTTGCGGTTGTACTGGTCGATCTTCGCCATCATCGCGCTGGACGAGATGATCGTTCCGGCATCGGAGGCGACGCCCGAAAAGGTTTGGGACTTAAAGCCCGTGCTGATTTGCTCATCCACAAGCGCTTGCCTGTTCTGAATGCGCTGCAGGTAGCTGAGCTGCGAGCGAAATAGCGCTTCACTTCCGATCCGGCTGGGCATGTGCGTCTCTCCTCGTCAGCGTGTCTTAAGCACCGATACCCAGCAGGGTATCGAACATTTGATTGATGGTGGTCACAACCCGGGCGGAGGCCGAATAGGCGTTCTGGTAAGTCACCAGATTAGCCATTTCTTCGTCCACATTCACGCCCTCGAGTTCGGCGGCTTGGCTTTGCAGCGAGCGCACAAACTCCGATTGGAAATCGGAATCCGCTTTGGTCTTGCTGGCGACGATGGCGTTTTGCGACACCATCGATTTTGCGTAGCTCGCGTAGGAGTAGCTTCCCGAGGAAACCCCGCCGATGCTCTGACCAATCGATTGAACGGCCGTGAACGTATCCGACAAGGTTTTGGCGAGGTTCTTCGTGAACGGGTCGTTCGATAGCGCCAAGAGACCGGCGTTGCCGCCCTTGCTGGGATCAAGCCCCGCGTGCAGGCTAATGCTCGCCGCAGCATCGCGGAACTCATAGGCTCCGGTGGTGCTGGTGTAATGGGTGATATCGACATTGGCGAACAGGCGGAAGCCATCGTCAATGCCGGTCACATTGGCGGCGGCCCCACCGAGCGCGACACCGTTGATCAAGGTGATATTCTGGTTCGCAGGCGAGGCAACGGTAAAGCCGCCGCTCAACGCCGTAACTTTGAAGCGCAGATTGCCGCTTGCCGTGTTCACATCCACCGCTTCAATGCGTGCCGTTGCGCCGTTGTTGAAGGTCAGCGTATCGCCGATATTGAAATTGACGCCCAACTGCAACGTCGCGCCAGTGCGGGTGATGTCTAGGTAGGTCGGGTTGGTAACCGTGCCGCTATTATTGTTCGGCGTTGTCGCCAGGCGACCGAAGGGGTAGGAGGGCGGGCCGATTTGGGCCTGATCCACCACCCCGGTCGTGCGGGCGGAATTACCGTAGAGCGTTTCGGCCAGTTGGTTGAGTTGATTGGCGACACCCTTGAGGGTGCTATCGACCGAGGTAATCAGCCCGGCAATTTTACCGTCGCGGAATTCCGATTTAATATCGATCTGGGTTTGACCGTTGATCGAGATCGACGGGATATTGTCCGCCGTATTCAGCGTATTCGGCGTCGAGTAGGAAAGCTGCACCGCATTGCCATCGACGAGAATGCGCCCGGCCTTGGTGAAGACCACCATTTCGCCCGTATCGCGGCGGAAGGTCTGGATATCCATATTCTCAGCAATCTTCGACAGCGCCATATCGCGCACGTCTTCAAGATCGCCGGTCGGTTGGCCCAAGGCATAGGCCCGCGTAATCTGACGGTTCAACTCCTGCACTTGTTGCAGGTTGGTATTCACTTCGGTAACGGCTTCGCCCACTTTACGCGCGCCATCGATCCGCAAATCGCGGACCTGCTGGGCCATATCGTTCATCGTCGTCGCCAGGGCTTTCGCCTCGGCAACGGCGGAAAGCTGCGCCGAGGCCGATTCTGGCGTGGTCGAAAGCGCGTTCAGGGCGTTGTTGAAGCTGGTGATCGAACTGCCGAGGCGTCCGCCATTTTCGGTTTTCCCGAACATGGTTTGAATTTGCTTGAGAAACGTGTTTTCCGTCGCCGTGCGGCCTTCGGTCGAGGTTTCCTTGCGGATCTCGCGGCGCATCAACTCGTCGGTTTGGCGGTAGACGGTTTGGGAAACCACCCCCGCGCCGCCTTGCCCCGGATAGGCAACGTTGGTTTGCGGCTGGACCTTTTTGGTATAGCCCGCCGTCTTCGCGTTCGAGACGTTGCTGGAAATGACCGCAAGCGAGTTCTGCGCGGCGCGCAGCCCACTGAGAGCATTATTGAGGGAGAGCGAGAGGCTCATGGTGTTCTACCTTTCCCATACCGTCACGTCTAAAATCTAAAAGGCCCACCCGGCAATTTTCGCCGGTACGCTTACAGGGTTTGGTCGAACGATCCGCTCGGCCCACCCGGCATATTTTTCACCACATTCCCACCGGCGCTATAGGCGCGCGCATCTTCGTTCGCCACGTTCCGCGCCGTATGAACCAGCGCGCTGACGAGGCGGGACGTTGCCCGCAAAGCCGCGCGCAACACCCGTTCATTCTGCTCGGAAGCGTCTTTCAGCATCAAAACCGCATCGATCATATCGTCGCGGTCGGCGGCAATATCGGGGTCTTTGGTTTCGTAGAGCAGATCGATGATCGGCTCCAGACTACCGGTACCCTGGCGGATAGCCGCAGAAAGCCTGTTCTTTTCAACCTGAAGCGGTTCGATTTCGGCAATGCGGCCTTCATCGATCAAGGCGGTCTCTTCGTCCAGAATCGCCGTCAAGCGGTCAACCAACTCGGTGACTTCCCGCAGGTCGAACGACAAAGCTGTCAGGGCCGAACGGTCCTGATCGTCGTCGGCGAAATCGGTCATGTCCGCTCCCTTGATCGTCGTCATCTTACCGCACCCATCCGGTCAAATCCGGGAGGTTTCTGGTTTGCGAGGTCATCATAGCCTTCTGGCGAGCGCCAGAAAACCAATTATGACACAGGCTTACCCAATCCGTACCCGGCATGTTTCGCCTCTAGCGGCGGCTGTTCGCAACTGTGGAAGCGAATATCGTGCCAAAGGCGAGAGTTATTCTATAATCTATTGAAATGACTTGTTCTTATGAAAAAGACCGACCCTCAGGAAAGGGTCGGTCTTTAAACTGGCGGCAGAAATTGCCGCGCCGCGTTCTGCGGGGAGGTTTAAGCCCCGGTGTAGAAGCTGCGGACCGCACGAATCACCCGCTCTACCTGCCCATCCGTGAGTTCCGGATACATGGGCAGGGAGAGGATTTGCTCGGCCAGTTGCTCCGTCACCGGCAAGCGCAGATCGGCGCAACGCTCGGCCAGGGCGGGATGACGGTGGCAGGGCACCGGGTAGTGAATACCCGCGTGGATGTTCTGCTTTACGAGATGCGCCTTCAGTTCCTCGCGCTTCGGCGTGCGCAGCACGTAGAGGTGATAGACGTTCAAGCACCCGTCGATATCGCGCGGCAGGGTCAGCGGCAGATCGGCGAAGGCTTCCGAATAGGCTTTGGCAATCGCCCGGCGGCGCGCGGTTGTTTCGTCGAGATGGCGCAGCTTGACGCGCAGAATGGCGGCTTGCAGCTCATCAAGACGCGAGTTGAAACCCGAGATAAGGCTGAGTTGCTTGTCTTTCCAACCATATTGGCGCAGCAACCGCAGGCGGTCGGCGACGGCTTCGTCGCTGGTGATGACGATTCCGGCATCGCCGATGGCCCCGAGGTTCTTGGTCGGATAGAGGCTGAAGCAGCCGATTTTTCCGACCGTGCCGACCTGACGGCCCTGCCATTCGGCGGCATGGGCTTGGGCGCAATCTTCGATGATTTCGAGGTTATGGCGCGCGGCGAGTTCCAACAGCGGCCCAAGATCGGCGGGATGGCCGTAGAGATGCACCGGCAGAATGGCTTTGGTGCGCGGCGTGATCTTGCGGGCCACATCCACCGGGTCCAGCGTATAGCGGTCCGCAGTGATATCGGCGAAAACCGGCGTCGCCCCGCTCATTTCAATAGCCGCCACGGTCGCAATCGCCGTATGGGCGGTGGTGATAACTTCGTCACCCTCACCGATACCAAGCGCGCGCAGGGCGAGATGCAGGGCATCGGTGCCGTTCGCAACCCCAATGGCGAATTTCGCGCCGGTATAGGCGGCAAATTCGGCTTCGAACTGCTTTACGGCTTCGCCGAGAATATAGGTATGCCCATCGAGCACCGACTGGATCGCCGCATCGATTTCGCCGTGCATGGCGCGATATTGCGCACTGGGGCGGGCGAAATAAAGCGGCTCGCTGTCGAGCGAGGGGAGCGTTGTGACGGTTGCGGAATTAACGAGGGGCGCTTCGGCCATAACGGGAGTACGGGCGAGAGTCAGCGCATTCTGCAAGCTGAGGATATTGGCAGCGGACACTTCATTCACCTAACGGTCAACAGACCACCCCGCTGGTCGGGGCCCCCGCATCGCCCCTCTTCTCGCCCTTGCGGGATCTGAAGCGGCACGCTCGACGAAAACCGGCTTTGCCCTATCTTCGTCAAAAGGATGATTCCGCTTTCCGGCCGCCAGTGCATCTTAAACTTCGGTAATGTGGTGCCGCGATGCCTGGACGGGGCACAGAAGCTGGGCTATGCCGCTGCAGTTAAATTATTTTTCGGCATGTCCCGGCCTGTCGCGGAGCACACTCGCTAATGGCGTCCAGCCTACTCACCTATCTGCCGATTTATCTGCTCTATGCGGCGATTGGAACCGGGGCGGCGGCGGCGGCGAAGATTGCGATGGGGCATGTGCTGGCGCGGCGATGGGCGGCCTGCCTGCCGTCGGGGTTTGTGGCGGGCGCGCTGGTGAGTAGCAATTTCGCGCTGCTCGGGTTTTTGTTGTCGCGGATCGATATGAGCGTCGCCGCGCCGATGGCCATCGGCGTCAATCTACTCATGGCGGCGGTTTTGGCGCGGCTTCTGTTCCGCGAAACGCTCGACGGTTGGAAAATCGCCGGGATGCTGGCGCTGCTCGCGGGCGTTGGCCTGCTGGCCTGGGCGTAAGGGAGGCCCTGACGAATGCGTGCGCTCGATCTGCTGCTGTCCATCGCCTGTGCGGTGCTGACCACACTGGGGATGATCCTTCTGAAGCGCGCGCTTCCGGATGCGATGAGTGTTAGTGCCGTGTTCGATCAAGCCGTGCCGCTGCTGCTGGCCGCCATTGTCTATTTCGCCGGGTTGGGCGTGTGGACGGTGGCGCTGGCGCGCAACGAGCTTTCCACCGCCTATCCGATTGGCATTGGCCTGTCGCTGTTCAGCGCCACCTTGGGCGGCCATTGGGCCTTCGGCGAGGCGCTGAGCCTGGGCAAGGTCGCGGGGGGCGGTTTCATTCTTCTCGGGGCATTTTTGATCTCGCGCTCTCGGGCCAAAATCGCGCCCCATTCTTGACAGAAGGGGCAGGCCTCCTTTCCTGTAAGGGCTTAACCGCTACAGGATTGGATGCGATGACCCAGGTTACGTCCCCGACTTCACTCACCATCCGCCGTCCTGACGATTGGCATGTGCATTTGCGCGACGGCGATATGCTGTCGGCGGTGGTGCCCTATACCGCACGGTCCTTTGCCAGGGCTATTGTCATGCCGAACCTGGTGCCGCCCTTGACGGCGCGGGCGCAGGTTGTGGCCTACCGCGACCGGATTAAGGCCGCCGTTCCCAAAGGCGTTTCTTTCGAGCCGCTGATGACGGCCTATCTGACCGACACGATCACGCCTGCGGAAATCGCGGCGGGGTTTGCCGAAAAAACCTGGGTCGCCGCAAAACTCTATCCGGCGAAAGCTACAACCAATTCGGACTTTGGCGTTACCTCCGTGCGCGGCATTCTGCCCGTGCTGGAGAAGATGGCGGAAATCGGCATGCCCCTATTGGTGCATGGCGAAGTGACCGACCCCAGCGTCGATATTTTCGACCGGGAATCCCTGTTTATCGACACGGTTTTAGCGTTGTTGTGCGACCGGCTGCCGGAATTGAAGATCGTCTTCGAGCATGTGACGACCGCTGATGCGGTGGCTTTCGTTAAATCTCGCCCGCAGAATGTGGCGGCAACGATTACCGCCCATCACCTCCACATCAATCGGAATGCGATGTTCCAGGGCGGCATACGCCCGCATTTCTACTGCCTGCCGGTCGCCAAGCGCGAAATTCACCGACTTTCGTTACGCGATGCCGCAACCTCGGGCGATCCGCGCTTCTTTCTCGGCACCGATTCCGCGCCGCATCTGGCCCGCGATAAGGAGAGTGCGTGTGGATGCGCCGGGCTGTTCACTGCGCCGTCAGCCCTTGCGGCCTATCTTCAGGTGTTTGAGGACGAAAGCGCGTTGGATCGGTTCGAAGGCTTCGCCAGCCTGCACGGCCCGGCCTTCTATGGTTTGCCGGTGAACAATGACCGCATCACGCTTCGGCGGAGTTCCCCTGAGTCGGCGGAACGGGTTGCCGCCGAAATTGTCGCGCGCGATCAGCATATCGTGCCTTTTTGGGCGGGTGAGGCGCTGCCGTGGAAAATTGAGGCGGAAGCCGTAATTCCGGCATAATCAATCTTCATACCTGTAAAAAATACGAGTTAAAGGAACCTCAATGCCCCACCGTTATCCCCCGCAACGCGCCTTGCACGATCGCTCGGAAACCGCCGTCAGCTATCTGGAAGCTGCGCTGGCCCGTATCGAGGATGCGGAGGGGGAAGGGGCGAAAGCCTTTGTGGCGGTTCATGCTGAAACGGCGCGCGCGGCGGCGGAGAATTCAGACCGGCTGCGCGCGGCGGGTATTATCCCGTCGCCGCTGTCGGGCCTGACGGTTTCGATTAAGGATTTGCTTGATGAGGCGGGGCAGGTGACGCGCGCGGGCTCGGTCGCGCGCGACGATGCCCCGCCGGCTTTTCAGGATTCGCCGGTGGTGGCGCAGCTGCGGGCGGCGGGGGCGGTGATCGTTGGCCGCACCAATATGACCGAATTCGCCTTCAGCGGCCTGGGGCTTAACCCCCATTACGGCACGCCGCGCAACCCCTTCGGGCGCGAGTTGGGGGCGGGGGCGAGTGGGCGGATTCCGGGCGGCTCCAGCTCGGGCGCGGCAGTGTCGGTCAGCGACGGTATGGCCCATGTGGCGATTGGCTCCGATACGGGCGGCTCCGTGCGGATTCCGGCGGCATTCTGCGGTTTGGTCGGCTTTAAGCCTACCGCCCGGCGCGTGCCCTTGACGGGAACCTTGCCGCTGTCGACCACGCTTGATTCGATTGGCCCGCTCGCCAAAACCGTCGATCTCTGCGCCCAGGCCGATGCTATTCTGGCGGGCGACCCGAATGCCCCCGTGCCGGCGGCCTTCAATGTTCACGGGCTGCGGTTGCTGGCCCCCAGTACAATGGTTCTGGACGGGATGGACGCGACGGTTGCGGCGGTCTACGAGCGTACGCTGTCGCTGTTGGCCGCCGCCGGGGCGCGAATTGTTGAAACCAGCTTGCCGGTTCTGAACGATCTTCAGGCGATTGGCGCGCGCGGTGGCTTTTCCGCCCCGGAAGCCTATGCCTGGCATCGCGATTTGCTCGCCCGGCGCGGCGACGACTATGATCCGCGCGTGCGCTCCCGCATCGAGAAGGCGGCGACGGTGACGGCGGTTGATTACATCGAAGCACTGGCGCTTCGGGCGGCCTTTGTGGACGCCATGGTGGCGGCCCTCGCGCCCTATGACGCGATGATTATGCCGACCGTGCCGATTATCGCGCCGCTCTTCACCGAGGTTGAGAGTGACGAGGATTATACCCGCCTCAACCTGCTGGCCCTGCGCAACCCCGCTATCGTCAATTTGGCCGATGGATGCGCGCTGACGCTGCCCTGCCATCGCCCCGGTGAGCCGCCTGTAGGGGTAAGCCTCGTCGGTGCGCCGATGCAGGATCGGCGCATTCTGGCCATCGGTCGGGCCTTGGAGCCGTTGTTGCGCAGCGCGTGAATGTTGCGTAAATGTTCTTGACGGCTACGCGATGGAACGGCATCCTAAGCCAATGAATGCCGTTCCTTTCGATACGCTCAAGCTGGCCGATAGGCTCTCTGCCGGGGGATTTACCCCCGAGCAGGCGCGCGCGACATCCTCGGCTTTAGCCGAGGCGGTCGGCGGGGCTGATCTTGTTACAAAAGACCATTTAGACACCCGGATTAGGGCCATCCAAGAGCGCTTCAATCGCGTTGAGGAGCGGATTACGGCGAGCGAGAACCGAATCACCCTTCGGCTTGGATCAATGCTGGTTATTGCTGTGGGATTACTTTTTGCGGCAATCCGCTATTTGCCGCACGGCTGAACCATTTTATGCCGCTTCCGGCACCAACCATTCAACAATCGTCCGCGCCTCGGGCCGGTTCAGCGCCACGGCAAGGGCTTCGCCTAAGGTTTGTAGCTCCTCATCCCACTGCCAGGGCGGGTTGACCACGGCAAGACCCGATCCAAAAAACGTGTCTGGCGCAGGCGGGCGGATGTGGAATTCGGCAACCAGGGTTTTGGGAATGGCAAGACTCGCCAGCACATCGTGAAAGCGCGCGACTTCGGTGAGGTCTTTCACCGGATACCAAACCACATAGGTTCCTGTCGCCCATTTGGCGTGGGCTTCGGCGATCACCTCGATGAGCACTTCCCACTCGTCCACCCGCTCGAACGGCGGATCGATCAGGGCGACGCCGCGCCGCTCGAAGGGGGGGATTTGCTTAATGAGGGTCGCATAACCATCGGCGGGGCGGACGAGCACCTGCTTGTCGCCCTCGAACAGATTGGCCAGAACCCGCCGGTCCTGCGGGTGGAGTTCGGCCACGACCAGCCGGTCTTGCGGGCGCAGGAAATGCCGCGCGACCAGGGGCGAGCCGGGATAATAGCGGCAGCCGCCGTTTGGGTTGAGATCGGCAATCACCTCCCGCCACGGTGCGAGGATCGACGTTTCCGGCGCTTTCATCACCGCCGCGACCCCGTCCTGCCACTCCAGGGTTTTACTCGCTTCTGGCCCGGCGAGATCGTAGCGCCCGATGCCCGCATGACTGTCGATCACGCAGAAGCCCTTGTCCTTCCTGCGCAGATGCTGAAGCAGCAGGGCAAGGGCGGCGTGTTTGAACACATCGGCGAAATTACCGGCGTGATAGGCGTGGCGGTAGTTCATTTGGGTTTATGCCGCCTGCGCCGCGTCGAGCGCTTCCACCGCTTCCAGCCACGCCGCTTCCGCCGCCGCAAGGGCATTACCCAACTCGCCCTGTTGCTTCAGCAGCGCGTTGAGCTTTTCCTTGGGGCCGTCATAAAGGCCGCCGTCGGTCAGTTTCGCGTCGATCTTGGCCTTTTCCAGGGCGATTTTCGCCATCGCTTGTTCGGCAGCGGTCACGGCTTTCTTCAACGGAGCCACGGCTGCCCGGCGCTCGACATTGGCTTTGCGCTGTTCGGCCTTGGAGAGGTTCGGATCATACCCCGCGCCGCCCTTGCCGCCGGGGGCGGTGAGCGAGCCCGACAGGATGAGCTTTTGATACTCGTCCATATCGCCCTCAAACGGTGTCGCGGTTCCATGGGCGACCAGCCACAGCCGATCCGCCACCATTTCCACCATGCGCCGATCATGGGACACGAGAATAACCGCGCCGCTATAGAGCGTTAGGGCTTCCACAAGGGCGGTACGGGCCTCGATGTCGAGATGGTTGGTTGGTTCGTCGAGGATTAGCAGATGCGGCGCGTCATAGGTAATCAGCGCCAGCGTGAGCCGGGCCTTTTCGCCCCCGGAGAGGGCTCCGATTTTGGTTTGTGCCTTCTCGCCGCCGAAGCCGAAGGCCCCCAGCGCCGCACGGACTTTCTCCGGCTTCACCGTACTCGGCATCACCCGCGTCATCGCCTGAATCGGCGTTTCGGTGAGGTCGAGTTCATCGACCTGATGCTGGGCGAAATAACCGACCCGCAGGCGGTTAGGGGCGACGCGCTCGCCGTCCATCACCTCAAGCCGCCCGGCGATGAGCTTCGCCAGCGTGGTTTTACCATTGCCGTTCGCGCCCAGCAGGGCAACGCGGTCATCGGGGTCTAACCGCAGGCCGATGTTTTTCAGAATCGGCTTAGCGTCATACCCGACCGACGCGCCATCGAGCAGAATCATTGGCGGCGCGAGTTCGTCCGGGTCGGGGAAGTTGAAACGCACTTCTGGGTCGCGGTTAATGGCTTCGAGCGGCTCCATGCGCGACAAGGCTTTCACGCGGCTTTGCGCCTGCTTGGCCTTGCTCGCCTTCGCCTTGAAACGGTCGATGAAGGATTGCAGATGGGCGCGCACGGCGGCCTGTTTGGCAATCGCCGCTTCCGTTTGGGCAAGGCGCTCGTTGCGCTGCTTCTCGAAACTATCGTAGGTCCCGGAATAGGCGTAGAGGCCCAGGCGCTCCAAATGCACGATGCCGGTCACAACGACATTGAGGAAGTCGCGGTCATGGCTGATGAGAATCAGCGTTTTCGGCCAGGACTTCAGGAAGCCCTCCAACCACAACGCCGCTTCAAGATCGAGATGGTTCGTCGGTTCGTCCAGCAGCAACAGGTCGGGCTCGGAAAACAGCGCCGCCGCGAGGGCCGCGCGCATGCGCCAGCCGCCGGAAAAGGCCGAGAGCGGGCGGTTTTGCGCTTCGGCGTCGAACCCCAAACCGTTCAGAATAATCGCGGCGCGCGCTGGCGCGGCATAGGCGTCGATATCCAGCAGCCGGGTTTGAATATCGGCCTGGCGGTGGCCGTCGGTCGTTACATCGGCTTCGGCCAGCAGGGCGGCGCGTTCGGTATCGGCGGCGAGAACGTATTCCAACGGGGTGCCTTCGTCGCCGCGCACTTCTTGCGCGACGACGCCAAGGCGCAGGCCGCGCGGCAGCGAAACGCTGCCCGCATCCGGCTCGATCTCGCCGGTAATCAGCTTAAACAGGGTCGATTTGCCCGTGCCGTTGCGGCCGATCAGGCCAATGCGGTGGCCTTCGGAGATACGAACGGAGGCATTGTCCAGCAGAACACGCCCGGCGATACGGTAGGTGAGATTGGTAATATCAAGCATAGCGGCAGTGTCATAGCACAGGGGCGGTGAGCAACTCGACCGTGATAATCAGCCCATGGAATAAAAAGGCCGCAAAAAGCGCGAAAGGCCCATTCCACTTATGCACAATCGTGCGCGGCGATACCTCGGCGAGATTGCCGAGAATGAGGGCGGAGGCGGAGAAGGGCGACAGCAGGGTGAACATCGTCCAGCTCGTCACCAGCGTCAGCAGCAGCGCCAGAGTCGAGACGGGCATCGGGTGCATCTGCATCATCGCCGCGCCCAGCAGCGGCACCGTGATGATCGGGTTAATGCTGATCTGTGCGCCGATGACCACGACCCAGAAAATCGCCAGAAGTAGGGCCACGGGCGGCAAGCCGAGATAGTTCAGCAAATCGCCCAAGGCTCCCGGCGGAATGAGGGCAGCGACGCAACCGCCAACGATCCCGCCACAGGAGAGCGAGATAACCTCATAGCGGCTTTTCGGCAGACGCTCTGCCGCGTGGCGGCTGACTTGCCGAACAGTAATGCCGACAGCAAGGCGCAGGTTCCGGCGGATATTCTGCCAGAACATCCACCCCACCGAAAACAGCGGCACGACCAGGATCACCACCGTCCCCAGCGGCCAACCGCTGACTTGGCGCACGGCAATAATCAGCCCTAACACGGCGGCAACCAAGATACTGAGCGGCAGAAGGGTTTCCTTCAACGTCAGATCGGTGTGATAGCTCAGCGCGACGGCACGGGCGCGCGGCGGGTGCTGAATCCGGTCCTGCACATAGCCCGCGAACAGCAACAACCCAGCCATCGCAAGGCCAATCGGCAGAATGGTGAGCCACAGGCCGTCGGGCACGAGGGTGAGCGAGACGGTGACGGTCAGCGTTGTCGGCGACCAGAGGGTTGAGGTGCTGAAGCCGCGCAGCATCGCCATGCTCATGCGCTCGGTCCGCAAGGCCACAATCGTCGGATCGCCGCCCGCCTGCTCCAACGTGTTCGAGCGCTTCATCATCCCGCCGAGCAGGGACAGCGCGCCAAGGTTCAGCACAATCCCAAACAAATGCCCGCCGACGGTGAGGGCGGCGTAGCGGCGGCTGGGGCCTTGATTGATCAGAAACTCGCCGCAGCGGTGGACCAGATGCGAGTGGCTGGCGGGGGCCTGCAGAAATCCCAAGGCCAGGATCAGCGAGGCAAAACTCGCGCCCTTAGCGGCGGCACTCAACAAAATCGGGCCGGGCGCGGGGTGGAGAATAACCACGGCCAGCACCGACAGCCCCGCCACCGTCATCAGCGGCGCTTCGCGCTTGTGCAGACTGGGCAGGATCATGCCGAGGTACAAAACGAGGCAGAAAGCCGCCACCATGCCGAACTCAGCCCGCCCCGAAACCGCCGCGAGAATGGTGAAGAGCGCCAGCCCGCTGAGCAGGGAAATGCTCAGGCGGCGGGCGGCAAGGGAGAGGGTTTCGGCGGGCGTGTGCATTGCATCATTCTGGTCCGCTTTTCCCTACTCTGGCAACCGCCGCGCCGCTGTGTGCGCTGCAAAGCTGGCTCCCGCTAAGGGCTGGGCTAATTTAGCGGCTCGGAACTTTTAGGAGCGAGATTAAGTATGCCTTAATATATTTCCATATAAATAAAACGAGAAGAGCTTTTAAAAAATGCGCGCATTAGGGGTTATTAGAGGCATCTGATAATTTTTTTTGAAAATATTTCTGAAATTATCCGGGGAAATGGTTGTCACAGGGTTCAATGCGACAAGAAGGGGAGGGGAAGATGCGAAAAATCCATAGCCTGAGGCGTAAGATACTGTTTTTGGTTGTCATTGCAGGCGGTCTTATGATGACGGCTGCGGGCCTCTCAGCCTATTTCTTTCGAGAAGTTGCAACTCTGCTGAGGTCAGTGCAAGTCCAAGGCGAGATTTTAAGCGATTTCCAGTATGGCGATATGATTCACGATACGCTTCGGGGGCATGTTTTCGAAGCGCTCCTGGCCGCAGGAGGGGACAGGACGGGCTCGCTACCGAAAATCGCCGAGGATTTGAAGAGTGATGCGGCGGCTTTCCGGAAAACCCTGGTCGATAATCAGCGGCGGGCCAGTGGGACGCTTATAGAGACTTTGCGGGCCCTCACCAAACCCTTGGAAGACTATATTCGGCACTCGGAAGCTCTGGTCGCGCTTGCCGCCCGAAACCGGGCTGAGGCGGCGGCACAATTGCCTGAGTTCATAGCGACCTTCGATACTCTGGCCGAGCAGCAGGATAAGGTCGAAGATGTCATTAAGGACGGTAAGGCCGAAACGCGGGCTGAAGCGGATCGCCTGATCGAGTTGGCCTATTGGGCCATTGCGGTCGTCATCTTGACCGCCATTATTGGGCTTTTGTTTGCGGCGCGGCTAATATCGGCCTCGATCACGCGGCCTCTAACGCAATGTGCGGTTGCGCTCGACAAGATTACCGAAGGCAAACATGTCGAGCCTTTGGGCTTTAGCGCTCAAGACGAGATGGGGGCCATTGCCCGCGCGGTCGAAGCCTATCGGCAAACGGCGGAACGGGTAGCGCGCGCCACCCGCGAGCGGGAGGCCGACGCGGCCCGCTTGCAAACCCGGCAATTGTTGCTCGAGGCCGCGATTGCCAATTTCGAGGGCGGTATTGGGCAGGTGGCGAGCGCAGTGACCGAAGCGACGAGCAATCTTAGAAACGGTTCGGCAGAGTTGGATCGCATTGCCAAAAATACCCATGCCGATACGGCTTCGGCCCAAAATGCGGCGGGGCAGGCCTCACAGAACGTCGATACGGCGGCAACGGCGGCGGCGCAGCTCTCTGCTTCCATCGCCAGCATCAGTCAAGATCTGGTGAAATGCACCGATGAAGCCAGCCGAGCCGTGGAGAATGTTCAGAAAACTAACGGAACCGTAACCAGCCTAAGCCAAGCGGCGCAGCGGATCGGCGACGTGGTGAAGCTCATTCAGGATATCGCCGAGCAAACCAATCTGCTGGCGCTCAATGCGACGATTGAGGCCGCGCGGGCGGGGGAAGCGGGGCGGGGGTTTGCCGTGGTTGCGAACGAGGTGAAGAGCCTCGCCAGTCAAACCGCCCGCGCCACGGAGGAGATTTCGACCCAAATCAACGCAGTACAATCGGTCAGTTTGGAAGCGGCGGTCGCGATGCAGGGCATCGGTGAGGTCATCGGCAGTATAAATCAGACCATCGCCGCGATTGCCTCGGCAGCCGAAGAACAGCGCGCCGCGACCGATGAAATCGCCCGCGCGGTCGAATATGCCTCGCAAGGCGCGCGGCAAGTGGCGGGCGATATCGCCCGCATTTCTGGGGCTTCGGCTCAAGCGGGCAGCATCGCCGGACAGGTCGCCAATACCTCCAATGGTTTGGGGACGGAAACCTCGGCCCTAAATGGGATTGTTCAGCAGTTCCTAACAACCGTGCGGACGGCCTAGTGATTGAGCGGCGGCCTTTCGCTGGGGCCGCCGCTCACAAGCGCTACGCCGCCTGACCCGGCAGGGCGACCGAAAAGCCCGGCTGGTTCATCGGGTGGTTCTGATCGACAAACACGCCCCGGTCGTTCTTCATCATGATGACCTGGAAATAGGGGCGGAAATCTTCGTCGCTGATCCCAAAGGCGCTTTGGACCTTATCGAAGAACGCCCGTTCCTCAGGTTCGGCTTCGCCGTCCGAGAGCGCGCTATCGACGAGGTTCATCAGAATGCACAGGCGCTGGGCCGTGGTGAGAACCGGCGTGGCTTCGGCTAGGAACTGCTCGTGACTATGGGTGCGTGCATATTTCATTGCTGAGTTCAGCAGCGCCTGGTTATTGGCCCCAACGCCAATGCTGCCGCCGCTGCCGCGCTCGCCCCCGATCACGGCGAGCAAATGGCCCACTTCCTCGGGGTCCATCTCGCCATCGGCGGCCATAGTGTACATCAGGGCAATGGCGAACGCCTTATGGGCGGTCATTTGCTCGCCCTTATCGCCTTTGAACATGGAAAATAGGCTCATTTTGGTCCCTTTCGATGGCACAAAACAGGTGTCGTCTAAGGGTCCGACATCGCGGCTTTTGGAAACCGCCAGAGGGGCCCGGACCTGAGACTAAGCTCAGGTGGTCCGCAGCAATCTGGCGTTCAAGCGGGGGCGATAAAAATTATCCTATTTCCAAGGCTCCAAATCCCCCGCCGCTTGCTCCCGGTGGAACTCCGCCGCGAAAGCGTCGAGGCGGTCTTCCTCAATAGCTCTCCGCATTTCCGCCATAAGTTCCTGATAATAATGAATATTATGCCAGGTGAGCAGCATCGCGCCCAAGATTTCGCCGGAGCGGGCGAGGTGATGCAGGTAGGCACGCGAATAGTTGGAACAGGCGGGGCAGGTACACTGGGGGTCGAGCGGGCGCGGATCATCCTGGTGGCGGGCGTTGCGGATATTCACCGTGCCGCGCCGGGTGAAGGCTTGGCCGGTGCGGCCCGAGCGGGTGGGCAGAACGCAGTCGAACATATCGATCCCGCGCTGCACCGCACCGACCAGATCGGCGGGCTTGCCGACGCCCATCAGGTAGCGCGGCTTCTCCACCGGCAGGCGCGGCGTGGTTTGATCGAGCACGGCGAACATGATCGGCTGGCCTTCGCCGACCGCGAGCCCGCCGACGGCATAACCTTCGAAATCCATCGGGATGAGCGCATCCATCGAGCGCGCGCGTAAATCTGGATAGACGGAGCCCTGCACAATCCCGAACTGCCCATAGCCGGGGCGCGCGACGAAGGCCTTGCGCGAGCGTTCGGCCCAGCGCATCGAGAGTTCCATCGATTTTTGCGCTACCGCGTGCGTCGCGGGGTAGGGCGTGCATTCGTCGAACGCCATCGTGATCGTGGCGTCGAGCAGGTTTTGGATTTCGGTCGAGCGTTCCGGGGTGAGCGTATGGGCGCTACCGTCCAGATGCGAGCGGAAGGTAACGCCGTCCTCGCTCATTTTCCGTAGGGCGGTGAGGGACATCACCTGATAGCCGCCGCTATCGGTGAGAATCGGGCCTTCCCAATTCATGAACTTATGCAGGCCGCCCAGGCGCGCAATCCGCTCGGCGGTGGGGCGCAGCATGAGGTGATAGGTATTGCCCAGCACGATCTGTGCGCCGGTTGCTTTCACCGCGTCTACAGTCATCGCTTTTACGGTGGCAGCGGTGCCGACCGGCATGAAGGTTGGTGTCTCAACCGTCCCGTGCGCCGTAAAAATCCGCCCGCGCCGTCCGCGCCCGGAGGTGTTCAGAAGCTCAAACCGCAGCCGCGTCATGATTATGCTCGCTCCAAAAGGCAGGCGTCGCCATACGAGAAAAAACGATAGCCGTTGGCGATTGCATGGTCATAGGCCGCGCGCATCCGCGCTTGCCCCGCAAAGGCCGACACCAACATAAACAGCGTGGAGCGCGGCAGGTGGAAATTCGTCAGCAGCAGGTCCACCGAATAGACGGGCTTGCCGGGATACAGGAAAATCTCGGTCGATCCCGTTAGCGGGCTAAAGCTACGATCCGGGGCCACGGCACTTTCCAGCGTGCGCAAGGAGGTTGTGCCGCAGGCGATAATCCGCCCGCCGCCCGCCCGATGGGCATTCAGCCGCGCGGCGGTTTCCGGGCTGAGTTCGGCCCATTCCGAATGCATCTTAT
>NZ_JBILQX010000216.1:0-5245 GCF_044372965.1 Elstera sp.
CGACGATAATGGCGGTGCCATGCTGATCGTCGTGGAACACCGGAATCTTCATCCGGGCGCGCAGGCGCGATTCGATCTCAAAACATTCGGGCGCTTTGAAATCTTCGAGGTTGATGCCGCCGAAGGTGGGCTCCAGCGCGGCAATCACTTCCACGGCTTTATCAGGCTCATCGGCATCGATTTCGATATCGAAGACGTCGATCCCGGCGAATTTCTTGAACAGAACCGCCTTGCCTTCCATCACCGGCTTCGAGGCGAGCGGGCCGATGGAGCCGAGGCCCAAAACCGCCGTACCATTGCTGATAACGGCTACCAGATTGGCGCGCGCCGTATATTTCGCGGCGTTGGCCGGATCGGCGACGATCTCGGTGCAGGCATGGGCCACGCCGGGCGAATAGGCTAAGGCCAGATCGCGCTGAGTTGCCATGGATTTGGTCGGCATAATCGCCAACTTCCCCGGCTGCGGTAGACGGTGATACTCAAGCGCGGCTTCGCGGATATCCTCAGCCATTGACGGCCATCCTCCCTATGAACCCTCTCCTGGGCAGCGGAGAGTGTCTTTGATGTTTCTCGTTACCCTACGCGCTTAGACGGCGACAAGCGCAAGATTCTATCGTCTGGAGCGCTTCTGCGCGTCGATGAGGGCATGGCGGCGGCCCTTTTGGCAATTAGGAGAAACCGAAGGGACGGATTTCGGCTAAACGCTGCCCTCTTTTTCGATCACCAGAATGCGCGCCGCCCCCCGCGGATGGGCCACATGCTCGCAGCCCAAACCGGCGAAGAAAATATCGCCCGCATGCAAAGCAACCTGCTTTTCTTCGCCCGCGTCGCGGTAGTGCATATCGACGGTGCCATCGAGCACCGCGAACACCTCTTCCCCATCGTTCACGTGCCACTTATAGGGCTGATCGGTCCAATGCAGGCGGGTGGTGACGCCGGCCATATTGGCAATGTCCAGCGCGCCCCAGGCGCGGGGCGCGGTGAACTCTTTGCTGCGGATGATTTTCTGCGACATGGGCGAGGGCCTTCGCGGGTGGGTCCGGCCCCCAGCATAAAACACAAAAAACCCCGCCAGGCGAGCCCAGCAGGGTTTTTTGTGTATGGTGCGGTCGAGAAGACTCGAACTTCCACGGGTTGCCCCACAGCGACCTCAACGCTGCGCGTCTACCAATTCCGCCACGACCGCATCGCACGAAAGGGGCCGTTATCCGGCCCGGGGCCAAGCGTTTAGCAAATCCCTGGACAGACGGCAAGGGGCATCTTATGGGCTATCCTAAACACGTTTGCACGGTGCCGCGTCTTGCCCGATTTATCCGGGGAACGCTTGCCCCAGCCGAGGATATTTTTGATGGAATGGCGCGTTACGCCCGGCCTAACCCCCTACCCCGACGCCCTTGCCGCCATGGATGCGCGCGCCGATGCGATTCACGCAGGCACCGCGGACGAATTGATTTGGCTGCTGGAGCACCCGCCGCTTTACACCGCCGGAACCTCCGCCCAGACCGAAGATCTGCTCGATCCGCGTTTTCCGGTCTATGACGCGGGACGCGGCGGGCAGTACACCTACCACGGCCCCGGTCAGCGCGTGGTCTATCTGATGCTCGACCTCAAAGCGCGCGGGCGCGACGTGCGCGCCTATGTGACCGCCTTGGAAGAATGGATCATCCAATCCCTCGCCCGCCTTGGCGTGACCGGGGAGCGGCGGCAGGGGCGCGTCGGCATCTGGGTGCAGCGCGGCCCACTCAAGGAAGATAAGATCGCCGCCATTGGGGTGCGCATCCGCCGTTGGGTAACGCTGCACGGTATCGCCATTAACGTCAGCCCGGACCTTAGCCATTTCACCGGAATCGTGCCCTGCGGCATCCAGGAGCACGGCGTGACCTCGCTCGCCGACCTTGGCTTAGCCGCCACCCTGGCCGATCTCGATGCGGCACTCGGCGCAACGCGGCCCGCCCTTTTCCCCGACCTTTAGAAAACAAAAACCCCTCCCCGGCGAACCGGAGAGGGGTCAAGGTCAACCCTCGGGGAGGGTGTTTAATCGTTGGTGTTATTGTCCTTGGTTTCCGGCAGCAGAACCGCCCCGATAACGAAGCAAACGGCCGCGATGATGATCGGATACCAAAGCCCGTAGTAGATATCGCCCTGCATGGCCACAAGGGCGAAGCTGATCGACGGCAGGAAGCCCCCGAACCAGCCGTTCCCGATGTGGTAGGGGAGCGACATGGAGGTGTAGCGAATGCGCGTCGGGAAAAGTTCGACCAGCATCGCCGCGATCGGGCCGTAGACCATCGTCACGTAGATAACGAGGATGGTGAGCAGCACGAGCAGACCAAAGTGGTTGATCTTGGCCGGATCGGCTTTCGCCGGATAGCCTGCGTTCTTAATGGCTTCCGCCAGCTTGGCCTTATCATAGCCCTTCACTTCAACATCATTGAAGCGAATCACCAGTTCCGAGCCTGCCGGAGCGACTTGGTTAGAATAATTGACCGAGGAGCGCGCAAGATCGCCACGGGCCAAATCGCACGGGTTGTTGAACTTAACCGTCCCGGTCGGATTGAACTGGAAGGAGCAGGCCGCCGGATCGGCAATCACAACAACCTTGTTCTTCGCATGAGCTGCCGCCAGATCGGGATTACCGAACTGGGTCATGCCTTGGAAAATCGGGAAGTAGGTAACAACCGCGATCAGCAT
This sequence comes from Elstera sp., assembly GCF_044372965.1. Classification (NCBI taxonomy): domain Bacteria; kingdom Pseudomonadati; phylum Pseudomonadota; class Alphaproteobacteria; order Rhodospirillales; family Rhodospirillaceae; genus Elstera; species Elstera sp. The sequence goes on from NZ_JBILQX010000216.1 coordinate 2,692, forward strand.
GCCGCCGAGGATGATCCATTTACGGCCGATCTTATCGGACAGCGCCCCAAAGACGATGAAGAACGGCGTGCCGATCAGCAGCGAGCCCGCGATAAGATAGTTGGCGGTTTCGCCATCGATCTTCAGGGTCGAGGTGAGGAAGAACAGCGCGTAGAACTGGCCCGTGTACCACACCACGGCTTGCCCTGCGACCGCACCGAACAGCGCGATGAGAACGAGCTTGAGGTTCTTCCACTGGCCGAACGCTTCCGTGAGCGGAGCTTTGGACTGCTTGCCTTCGGCTTTCATGCGCTGGAAGGTGGGCGATTCATTCAGCTTGGTGCGAATCCAGACCGAAATCGCCAACAGGAAGATCGAGATCAGGAACGGCACGCGCCAGCCGTAGGCATCGAAATCAGCCGGGCCGAAGTACTTGCGGCACCCGAGGATAACCAGGAGCGACAGGAACAGGCCCATCGTTGCCGTCGTCTGAATCCAAGCGGTATGCGCGCCGCGCTTGCCGTGAGGAGCATGTTCGGCCACATAGGTAGCCGCGCCGCCATATTCACCGCCGAGCGCCAAACCTTGCAGCAGACGCAGGATAATCAGGATGATTGGCGCGGCAATGCCGATTTGGGCATAGGTGGGCAGAATACCGACGGCGAAGGTTGATCCGCCCATCAGGACGATCGTTACCAGGAAGGTATACTTGCGACCGACCAAATCGCCGATGCGACCGAAGACAACGGCGCCGAAGGGGCGAACAGCAAAACCGGCGGCAAACGCCAGCAGCGCGAAAATCAGCGCTTGGGTTTCCGGCACGCCGGAAAAGAACTGCTTTGCAATGGTCGCAGCTAACGACCCATAGAGGTAAAAGTCGTACCATTCAAAAACGGTACCGAGCGAAGAAGCGATAATAACCTTACGCTCCTCCGCGGGGGTGGTCGCCGGAGCGCCCCGTGCCATGCTGGACATTTCTGACTCCCTAAACTTTATCTTTATATTTTGTCTGGCAGCTTTATTTCCGACCGGGTAGGCCACCAGAAACAAAACATCCAATTAGACGGTACAGAGGTTATAATCTGAACGCGACAAGGAAATGCCATAGTCTTAGCGCGCGGATTGTCGCACCTCGGCACCGTTTTTAGGTGCGCCGCAGCAATAAAAAAAGCCCTCCCAAGACAGGGAGGGCGCAATACAATCAATCTTGCAATAAAAATGAAAAGCTTAGAGCATTCGCTTTCGCGCCTGCTGCAACTGCAAACCCGAGAGAAAGTCGAAGGCACCCGACGCCAGCTTTTCGAACTTCAACGACAGGGTGCGTTTGCCCGGATCGACCCGGATAACGCGAACCTGCGCCGCATAATAGGCCGCCCCGGCCTTCGCACTCGCCACCGTAAAGGTGATCTGGAAGCGATTATTCGCCTTCAATTCGCCCACATAGTTACCGACCATCAACCCCCCAAGGGACCAATCGATCGTCTCGAAACTATCGTGAAAAATGCCAATGCGTAAGACAGGGTCGGTAAAGCGGCGGTTATCGCGTTTTTGATGCGCGGCGAGTGCCTGGCCGTCCTTTGCCATATTCTCGGCCCGATCCGGGACGGCCATACCCTCTTTCATGCGCCCCGCGCCGGGACGTGGTCCTCCCCCCATCCCGCCCGAGCGATCTAGCGCCCGTTCCTGTCGATCAAACTCATCTGCCGCGTCAAGCTGATCGTTCAGCGCGCGATACCGCTGGGAGCGCTCATGGTCCACCTTGAGCGTCGCCATTAATTCTCGAGCCAACCGAGACCGGCTATCCTCACTCATTCGCGCTAGATCCCCTGTCCTCGCTGCACTCCGCCCCCCTTTAAAGCACAGAAGCGGTGGCAGAAAAACCATATAGCATTTTAGGGGAAGCCTATTCGGGAAGGCAAGAGACCATATCGCCCCCCAGTAATTAAAGGACTCCCCCATACCCTCCCCCTTGCGGTCGGAAAGCGATGGCGACATATGCAACGCTGCTTGTAACGTGCGCGCGGGCGCATTATTCTCCGCGCCCACTCAGTAGACCGCGCTTCCGGGCGCAGATCTGACCGTATGAGATTGCCGGACCGGAGAGGTTGATAGGGCATGGAAAAGGTGCCAATGACTGCCAGCGGCTATGCCCGGCTGACAGAAGAATTGAAGCATTTGAAAACGGTGGAACGCCCGGCGGTGATCCGTGCCATCGCCGAAGCGCGCGAGCATGGCGATTTGTCGGAAAATGCCGAATATGCGGCGGCCCGCGAGCGGCAAAGCTTTATCGAAGGCCGCGTGGCCGAGCTTGAAGACGTGATTTCCCGCGCCGATGTGATTGATCCTGCCAAACTGACCGGCTCGACCATCAAATTCGGGGCCAACGTCAATCTTGCCGATGAAGATACCGGCGAGGAACAAAAGTTTCAGATCGTCGGGCAGTACGAAGGCGATATCAAGGCCGGGCTGCTCTCGATCACGGCCCCGCTCGCCCGCGCCCTTATCGGCAAGTCGGTGGGCGATACGGTGGAAGTCACCACGCCGCGGGGCTCAAAATCTTATGAGATCGTAGGCA
>NZ_JBILQX010000217.1:0-5204 GCF_044372965.1 Elstera sp.
CAAGGCTTTAAGGTGATCGTTCAGGCTGAAAAGCGATTGAGGTTCCATCGGTAGGCTCCGAGCGAGGGACCCCATCAGTGAATCACAGCAAAACTGAACGGGCGAGGGTTTTTGCGGGTGTCCAGCTGTGTGCGTCGCTGCTGGAAGGCGGGCTCACGCCGAGCCTGGGGATGGTGCGCGAAGCGTTGCGGGTGGCGCGTGTGCCGGTGTTTGTGATGGTGCGCCCGCGCGGTGGGGATTTTCTCTATTCCGAGGTGGAATTCGCCGCGATGCGGGAGGATGTGAAAATCCTCCGGGAGATGGGCGTTCCGGGGGTGGTGTTCGGCTGTTTGACTGCCGAGGGGCAGATCGATACGGCGCGGATGGGCGCGCTTGTCGAGGCCGCCCGCCCGATGCAGGTTACGTGTCACCGCGCCTTCGATATGGTGCCCGACCCGGTGGCGGCGCTGGAGGCCCTGATTGCGCTGGGGGTGGAGCGGGTGTTGACCTCCGGCCTCGCCGATAGCGCTGTGGAGGGGCTCGAAACCCTGCGCGAAACGGTCGAGGCGGCGCGCGGGCGCATCAAGATCATGGCCTGCGGCGGCCTTACGCCCGAAACCATCGCGCCGGTGTGGCAGGCGACCCAGGCTGACGAGCTGCATTTCGCCGCCCTCGTTGATACCCCCAGCGGCATGCGCTTTCGGAATCCCAAAATCGGCATGGGCGGCACCGATCTTGAGCGCGAATATACCAACCGCGTGACCGACGCCGATTTGGTGCGCCGGACCATCGCGGCCTTGGGGGCCTAAGCCCCCACCTCTCCCCTACATTCCGCCCAAAACATCGTCGGAATATTTCTGGTTAATCGCGTCGTAGCGGCCATTGCTTTTGAGAATGGCGAGGCCCTTATTGAACGCCTCGCAGTGGGCGGTATTCCAGAACTGCGCCCCAACCCAGGCGGTGGCAAAATAGGGGTGGCGCTCGATATCGCGCACGGCATAGAGGTTGCCCTGGGATTCGGCTTTGGCGGTCCAGAGGAATAGCCGCCAATCGAGAATTCCAATATCGATGCGGTCGTTCAGCAGCAGCTTGCTGATGCGGGTAATATCGGCTTCTTCCCGATAGTCTCTGGCTTTGGCGACGGCACCGGGATACTCGGGATAATCGGGCACGAAATAATCTTTAGCCCCTAAGAAAGCGCCAACGCGCTGCCCTTGCAACCCATCCAGGGTTTTGAGGCTATAGTTATTCTTTTTCAAGGCAACTAGGGTTGGCTGGTAATTGGCGTAATTTTCGGTACGGCAACTTTCTTTTGCCTTATCGCCGAAATAATACAGCACGCCATCCACCTTCTTTTCTTCGAAGGAGGCAAAGGCGCGGCGGTTCGGCAGAAACACCGGCTTTGCCGTTTGGCCCGCCGCCGAGAAAATCTCGGTGATCAGATCGACGAAAATGCCGCTTTTGGTTTCTTCGATCATATAGGGGGGCTGATGGGTAACGGCAAAAGTGATCTCAGTAGCGTTCGCGGCACAGGGAAGGGCCAATAATAGGGGCAGCAAAAAGCGCATTTCATTCCATCTCTGCAAAAGCGTTATCGAACTAGATCATGCCCCATCATGGGTAGATCGAAACTGTACAGCGCTATCCGACAGAGTTTTTAGCTAATTTAACATTAAGGTGTCAGTTAGTTGGATTTCCCTCGCGCATCGACGCGGTTTCTGCGCGGGCGCGCGCATCATAGAGTTGCAGTAGGTCCTCGCTGGTAAAAATCCCTTCGATTCCGATTGATGATCGGCAGGGCGTTGATCCGCGTAAAGAACCATGGGGTCGGCATGTGTTTTATAGAGCCCCCTTAAACCGGACAGGGACAGAGCCCCTTACGCAACCCGAACCGTCCCGACAACAGGCCCGCGCCGTCGCCCTGGCCCGCTGGTTCATTTCGGCTTGGGTTCGGCCATTGTGTGACTTTTCGTTATTCATAAGACCAATGTATTTACAATAAGATTTTGCCTCAAAAAAATACGCGCTTTTAAGCGATAAGGTTAGCCAGGCCAATATTATCGCAAGCATAAAACAGCCTGCCTGTGGATAGCACAGACAGGCTCGCCGCGAGATCTATACGGCCCGACACTAATCAGGCTTTGCGCGTTAAATACCGATTATAGCGCTTCTCCAGCAGCGCAAAAATCCGCGCCACCGCCCAGATGAGCACCAGATAGAAGGGCACCAGGACCAGATAGACCTTCGAATCATAGGTTTGGGTGAAGGCGCGACCGGCGGCCCCCATCAGGTCCAGCATCGTCACTAGGCTGACGAGGGAGGTAGCCTTCATCGTCAGGATAGTTTCGTTCGACAGGGCGGGAATGGCGATGCGCAGGCCGCGCGGCAGCAGAATGCGGCGGGTGAGCAGCTTGGGCGACATGCCGCAGGCCAGGGCCGCCTCGCGCTCGCCATTCGGCACCGCCTGAATGCCGCCGCGAATCGGTTCGGCCATATAGGCCGCCGTATTCAGGGTGAAGGCGATCAGCGCCAACATGAAGGGCGTATTCAGCAGCGGCCAGAAAAACGACTCGCGCATCGCCGCAACATCGCCACCGTAAAGCTGCATCAGAATCGAGGGCAGGCCGTAATAGATCAGGAAAATCTGCACCAGCAGCGGCGAGCCGCGGAAACAGACCGAGTAAACGAGCGCGGTCCCAGCAATCAGCCAATTCTTCGACAGGCGGGCGAGCGCCAGCGGAATCGCCAGGAAAAAGCCTAAGAGGCAGGACAGAACGGTCAACTGAACCGTCGTCCACAGCCCGCGTAGGAACTGCGGCCAATAGTTTTGAGCAAGCTCAAGAAGGGAGGAGATTAATTCCATTCGCTTAACCCATCCGCACGCCGCGACGGGATTTCTGTTCCATCCAACGCAGGAACACAGTTGAAATCACGGTAATGGCAATAAAAATCAGCGCTGTAACCGAATAAAAGGTGAAGGGCGATTTTGTGACGGCGGTGGCGATTTGGGTTTTCCGCAGCAATTCCTGCAAGCCCACCACGGAGACCAAGGAGGTATCCTTAATCAGCACCAGCCAAAGATTTCCCAATCCCGGCAGGGCGTAGCGCCACACCTGCGGCAATTGAATCCGCCGGAAAACCAACCAGGGCGACATGCCGAAACTTTTGGCGGCTTCAATCTGCCCCACGGGAATCGCCAAAAACGCGCCGCGAAAGGTTTCGGAGGCGTAGGAGCCAAACACCAAGGACAATGCCGCGACGCCCGCCGTAAACCCATCGACCTCAACATACTCATCGAACAGCGCGTTGAATAGATTCTGCACGCCATAATAAAGAATGAGAATGGTCAGAAGTTCAGGCAAACCACGCAGCAGATTGGTGAAAACATCCACCCCCCGCGCCAACCAACGGATCGGCGAGAGTTTCGCCATCGCCGCCGCGAGCCCAATAAGAATGCCGAAGAACAGCGAGGCGACCGCAAGCTGCGCCGTCATCAGCAGCCCTTCGAGCAACTGGGGGCCGAACCCCTGAAGATCAAACATTCCGCTCCCTCTCCAGACTGGTTTGCACACGTTCTTCGAGCGTGCGGCCAGACTTTTCGCGCGTCTATCGAAATCGACAGAGCCGCCTTTGGCTTTGCCAGAAAATACCAATGCGCAGGGTGGCCCCTACACAGGGCCGGGGCGAGCCCCCCGAAGACAATTGGGGCGGCACTCTGCGCCGCCCCAATCCCGATTCCAGCCCGCGCGGTTTAGCGGATATCGAAATCGAAATACTTGTTGTTGATCTTCGTGTAGGTGCCGTTGGCCTTCACGGCCGCAAGCGCCTTATTGAAGGCATCGACCAGATCCTTTTCGCCCTTCCGCACAGCGATACCGGCACCATTGCCCAGGATCGGATCGCGAATAAAGTCGCCGATGCGCTCGAACTTGGCCGAACCGCCATTCGCTTTGATCCACTCATCAACCACGGCGCTATCGGCCATGACGACATCGAGACGACCGTTGGCGAGATCGAGGTTGGCTTCTTCCTGCGTCTTATACTGCTTCAGGGTCACGTCTTTATAACGAGCTTCCATGAACTGTGCGTGGATGGTTTCCACCTGCACGCCCACGGTCTTACCGCTCAGGGCGTTCTGCTTCAGGCCTGAACCCTTACGCGCCACCATCATACCCGGCGTGAAGTAGTAACGATCGGAGAAATCGACTTGCTCTTTGCGCTTTTCGTTGATGGACATGGAGGCAATGATAGCATCGAACTTTTTGGCCTTCAGCGCGGGGATAATACCGTCCCAATCCTGAGTGACCCATTCGCACTTGCGCTTCATTTCGGCGCAGAGGGCATTGCCGATATCGATATCGAAGCCCTTCACCTTGCCGTCTTTATCGATAAAATTGAACGGCGGGTAAGCGCCTTCGGTGCCCAGACGCAGGGTTTTTGCGCTTTGGGCGTAGGCGCCCGAGGTTAGCGCCACGCCCAAGGTGGCCAAAGCCAGTACAATCTTCTTCACGGTCACTCTCCCAAGTTCCAACGTAAAACCAAATCCCGTTTGGGATTCTATCCCTTTAGCGATGACGACAGGAATTGCCGGCATCGATCCGATTTGGGGTTGCCCAACACGTCGGCTGGGGTCCCCTCTTCTTCCACCCGCCCTTGGTGCAGGAAGACCACCTTATTGGAGACCTCCCGGGCGAATCCGATTTCGTGCGTCACGACCAGCATGGTGCGCCCTTCGGCGGCCAGATCGCGCATCACTTTCAAAACTTCCCCGACCAGCTCAGGATCGAGCGCCGAGGTGGGCTCGTCGAATAATAAAGCATCCGGGTCCATGGCGAGCGCGCGGGCAATCGCCACGCGCTGCTGCTGCCCGCCCGAAAGCTCCATGGGGTAGCCGTCCTTTTTCGCGACGACGCCGACCTTCTCCAGCATCGCTTCGGCCTTCGCAATCGCAGCCTTACGCTCCATGCCCAGCACGTGAATGGGCGCTTCGATGACGTTTTCCAAAACCGTCATATGCTGCCAAAGGTTAAACTGCTGAAACACCATGGAAAGCTTCTGGCGCAACCGTTCCACCTGCCGGGGATTGGCGGGCACGCGCAGGCCGCGCCGCGTGGTCATTTCAATCACTTCGCCCTTGACCGATACAATCCCGTCATCGGGCGTTTCGAGCAGGTTGATGCAGCGCAGGAAAGTGCTTTTGCCCGAGCCGGAGGAGCCAAAGCACT
>NZ_JBILQX010000218.1:0-5175 GCF_044372965.1 Elstera sp.
GCGGTCCATAAGGCCCTCGTTTGTCATCCGGAGGTGATCCTAAGCTGGATTCGGGCCGGAGGCTAGCGGCGGGATCATCGTCCGCCCGCTATCTTGCGGATGAGCCAATTCTCGTCGTTGCATCGCGGGGGCACTTTCGGCCATGGTTAACCCATGAAGCGCGTCGCTCCCACCCCCGCCCCCTCCTATTACGAAGCCTCGATTGCGCCGAAGCGCCCGCCGAGGGCGCGCCTGCGCGGTGAGGTGGACGTGGATGTCGCTATTTGCGGCGGCGGCATCTCGGGCATCAGTGCCGCCCTTCATTTGGCCGAGCGCGGCTTGCGTGTGGCGGTGTTGGAGGGGGGGACGGTCGGCAGCGGGGCGTCGGGCCGGTCGGGCGGGCAGATTCTGAATGGGTTTTCCGCGTCTCAACCAGCGCTAGAGGCGCGTTATGGGCTCTATAAAGCCCAACAACTTTATGCTCTGTCGTTGGAGGCGGTTCAGCTTGTGCGCGACCGGGTGGCGCGGCACGCGATTGCCTGCGATTTCATGGAGGGCGCCATAACGCTGGCCATGAAGCCCCGGCATCTGGCCGACTTCCGGGCCGAGGCCGCCCGCATGGCTGAGCATTACGATCAATCCAATCTCGAAGTCTGGGATGTCGATCAAACCCGCGCGGCGGTTCGTTCGCCCCTTTATTGCGGCGGGCTTTACGATCCGACCGGCTGCCATTTGCATCCGCTGAACTATACGCTTGGCCTGGCGCGGGCCGCTGAAGCCGCCGGGGCAATGATCTACGAGGAAAGCCGGGTGACGGCCTGGGCTTCCGGCACCCGTCCGATGCTGGCAACCGCAGAAGGCCGCGTGCGGGCGAAAGAGATCATTTTTTGCGGCAATGCCTATTTGGGGCGGTTGGTGAAAGACCTTTGGCCGCTGATTATGCCGGTGGCGAGTTGCATCATTGCCACCGAACCGCTCGGCGACCGGTTGAAAGACTGTTTAAGCCGCCCACTTTCAGCGTGTGATGCCAATATAGTTCTGGATTATTTCCGGCCGACAGGCGACGGTCGTTTGCTCTTCGGGGGGCTCGCGAATTACTCGGGGCGGGAGCCGCGCGATATTATCAAGGCATTGCGCCCGCGTCTGCACCGAGCATTCCCGCAGATCGCCGATGCTAAGATCGAGTTCGGCTGGGGCGGGCTCATCGACATAACCCCCCGGCGCGAGCCGCAGATGGGCCAGTTGGAGCAGGGCGTATGGTTCGCGCACGGCTATTCCGGCCACGGTTTGGCGCTCGCGACGCTTTCGGGCGCGCTGCTGGCTGAGGGGATTTGCGACCGTTCCGACCGGTTGGCCTTGCTTGAATCTTTGCCGCGCCCGGCGTTCCCAGGGGGGAGGTTCCGCACCGCCACCTTGATTACGGGAATGTTGGCCATGCGGTTAAAGGACGCACTCTAACGGGATCATTGCGGATAAAAAGAGATTAAAACACGGTAAAAACGCGACGCACGGATGACAATGCATGCAAATCGCGTCATACTCATAAGAGAACGAACGAAGCGACACAGAGATTGTAATGCGATGAGTATCACCGCGGATCGAACCGTAACGGCCGAGACGGCGCTCAAACGCCTGATCGAGATCGGCACGGCGCTGGCGGCAGAACGCAATCCTGATCGTCTGCTTGAGCAAATCATCGTCGGGGCCAAAGAGCTTTCGAATGCCGATGGCGGCACGCTCTATCTGACCACCGAAACCGATAGCCTGCGCTTCGTTATTTTGCGCAATGATACGCTGGGGTTTGCCAAAGGCGGCACGACGGGCGAGCCGGTGCAATTGCCGGAACTGCCGATGCATCGGCCCGACGGCAGCCCCAATCATAATAATGTGGCGACCTATGCGGCGCTGACCGGCAAAATCGTCAATATCGACGATGCCTATCACGCCAAAGACTTCGATTTTTCTGGCACCAAGCGGTTTGATGAGACCACGGGCTATCGCTCGCAGAGTTTCCTAACCGTGCCGCTGTGTAACCATCTCGGCGATGTGGTTGGCGTGTTGCAGCTCATCAACCGCAAGAACCCGATCACGGGGGCGGTCGAGGTGTTCGGGACCGATTTGGTCCCCTTGATCGAAGCTTTGGCCAGTCAAGCCGCCATGGCGTTGACCAACCAGCAGCTTATTCTTGAACAACGCAATCTATTCGATGCTTTCATCAATTTGATGGCGGGCGCGATCGACGCTAAATCGCCCTATACGGGCGGCCACTGCCAACGAGTGCCAGCGCTGACGGAAATGCTCGCGGCGGCGGCATGCCGGGAAGCGGACGGGCCTTTCGCCTCCTTCGATCTCAACGACGACCAATGGTACGAGCTGCGCGTTGCGGGCGGCTTGCACGATGTGGGGAAGGTAACGACGCCGGTTCATATTATGGACAAGGCGACGAAGCTCGAAAAAATCTGCGACCGCATTGAGGAAATCCGTGCCCGTCACGAGGTTCTGCGCCGCGATGCCGAGGTTGCCTATTGGCGCGGCCGGGTCGAGGGCGGCGACGAAAAGGAACTGGCGGCCATCTGCGCCGCGCGCATTGCGGAAATCGACGAGCAGTTCCTGTTTCTGCGCCAAGTGAACTTCGGCACCGAGTTTACTCCCGATGCCAGCGTGGACCGGATCAAAGCGATTGCGAACCAAACCTGGGGGCTCGAGGGCGAGTTAAAGCCTTTGCTGCTGGAAGACGAGGTGATGAATCTCTCCATCCGGCGCGGCACGCTGAATAACGAAGACCGTAAGATCATCAACGATCATATCGTGCTGACAATCCAAATGCTCGATGCGCTGCCTTTCCCCAAGCTGTTGAAGAATGTTTCTGAAATTGCGGGCGGCCATCACGAAAAAATGGACGGCACGGGTTATCCCAAGGGGCTGAAGCGCGAGGAAATGTCGATTCCGGCGCGTATGATGGGCATTGCCGATATCTTTGAAGCGCTGACCGCGGCGGATCGGCCCTATAAAAAGCCGAAGCCGCTTTCAGAATCCATCGCCATCATGGCCCGGATGAAGCAGGATAATCACGTCGATCCTGATTTGTTCGATCTCTTCTTGAGCAGTGGCGTTTACCGCGAGTATGCGGAAAAGTTTTTGCAGCCCGATCAGATCGATGCCGTTGACATTACCCAGTATCTAGCGCCCAATTTTAAACCGAAGGGTGCCTGACGATTTTCCGGAGTCGGGAATCTATTGCAGGCCTCTAGCAAAGCTGCCATGCTGAAATCACATAAATGATATCGAGCGTGGACGGGGCCTAAAATGAGGCCCCTACGGTGCGATTAAGGGAGACGGGCGATGGATGCAATTCTTCTCACTTTGGCGGTGAGCCTTGCAGTTCTTATCTCCGTCACGCTCGCGGTGGCCAAAGGCCCCGCTCAGCAGGCGGTTCCGGTTCGGGTGCGTCGTTCGCGCCGCTGATCCGGTTTAACGGTTTTCTGTTTCTGCTGTGGTGCGGATCGGGCAAGGCTTTTTTGCAAGCCTGATCCTTATCCAGCTCGCGGGCTGTGCGGCAACCCCGCCTCCGCCCGTTGCTCCGGCTGCACTGAGTGCAAGCCCCGTTGTAAAGCCGCCTGAAGCTCAGCCGAATCTTGCCCCGGTTCCAGCGCCCGCCGTTCTGGCGAGTGTCCCCGGCGTTCCCCTCCAGCAGGGGCGAGCGACTTGGTACAAGCGCTCCCGACATACCCATACGACGGCAACCGGCGAAGCGCTGGATGATCGGCTGTTTACCGCCGCCCATTTAACGTTTCCGTTGGGGAGCTTTCTTCGCGTGACCGATATCGCTACCGGCAATTCGGTGATCGTCCGCGTCAATGATCGCGGGCCGTATACGCGAAATTTTGTTATTGATCTCAGCAAATCGGCGGCGGACGCGCTTGGGCTTTTTCGCAATCCGCGCATGATGGTGAGCTTGGAGCTACTGGCAGGCAAGCCCGACAGCGATCATCTGTCGGTGCCGGTCTCAACTCTTCCCACCGGGGCGGCGGCGTTGGCCGCTTTGGGCGGTGGCAAGCCGAAACCGGGGGCCGCCAAGCCGAAACCCGTTCCAGCGAAGGCGGGGGCGATTAAGTCCGTCAAGACGGTGCCCAAACCCGCGCCTGCGAAGGCTCCGACAGCAAAAGCAGCCCAGGCGAAAACCCAAGCCCCGACGCAAAAACCTGCGACGAAAGCGCCTTAGGCCCACTGCGAACCCGGTTAACGTTCGGTCAGTTTAAACTCGATGCGGCGGTTGCGGCGGCGGGCGGTCTCATCGTCGCGCGGGTCGAGCGGTTGGAACTCGCCAAAACCAGTTGCGGCCAAGCGGTCGGCGGGCACACCCTGGTCGATCATGAATTTCACCACCGAGATGGCGCGCGCGGTCGAAAGCTCCCAATTGGATGGAAACTGCGCTGTGCGGATCGGCACCCGGTCCGTATGCCCATCGACGCGCAAGACCCAACTCAGGTCGGCAGGAATACGCGGGGCAACATCTTTGATGACGGCGGCGAGTCCGGCCAATTGCCCGCGCCCAGCCTCGCCCAATTCGGCCGAACCCGCGTCGAACAGCACTTCCGATTGGAAGACAAAGCGGTCGCCGACGATGCGGACCTCCTGGCGCTCGCCCAGAACCTCGCGCAGCCGCCCAAAGAACTCGGACCGATAACGCGCCAACTCTTCGACTTTGGAGGCAAGGGCGGCGTTAAGGCGTTTGCCAAGGTCGGCGATCTGAACGTCTTGCTCTTTGGTTTTGGCTTCCGAAACTTCGAGCGCGGCGGCAATCCGTGCAAGCTGGTCGCGTAAGGCCAGCATCTGGCTATTGAGGAGCTCAACCTGCCGTTTTGCTTCGGCGGAAAGCGCTTTTTCGCGCGAAAGCTCGCCGCCCTGCACTTCGCCGCGTGCCAGCAACTCGGCCAACTGAATGTCGCGCTGGGCGATATCGCGTTGCGACAGAATTGTGCGCTCTTCCGCCGTCGCAAGCCGCGCTTCGAGTTCTTTTGAGCGGTCGCGCAGGGCCCCCAACTGTTTATCTCGCTCATCCACCTGAGCCCCAAGCGCAGCAACCTTGGCTTCCAACTCGGTGCGCACCCGGCGCAAGGTATCGATATCGGCCTTGAGTTGCGCCAACTCTTTGAGTTGCACTTCAAGCGTCGCCCGGTCGGCCTGAATGGTTCG
>NZ_JBILQX010000046.1:0-22144 GCF_044372965.1 Elstera sp.
GTGATGATCCCGGCAATTCTGATGGCGCTCGCCGTGGTGCGGGAGAAGGAAATGGGCACGATTGCCAATTTCTACGTTACCCCCACCAGCCGTTTCGAGTTTCTGATCGGCAAGCAACTGCCCTATGTGGCCGTGGGCATGGTGAATTTTACGCTGATGAGCCTGATGGCGGTAACGCTGTTCGGCGTGCCATTGAAAGGTAGCATTCTGGGGCTCGTTCTCGGTGCGCTGATCTATGTAACCGCGACGACGGGAATCGGCCTCCTGATGTCCTCCTTCGCGCGCACGCAGATTGCGGCGCTGTTCGGAACAGCGGTCGCCTCGGTCACGCCTGCCGTGCAGTTTTCGGGCATGATGCAGCCGGTGAATACCTTGGAGGGCGGTGCGCGCGTGATCGGTACGCTCTTCCCCACCACCTATTTCATGAAAATCAGCGTCGGCACCTTCACCAAAAGCCTGAGCTTTTTTGACGTGTTGCCGTTTCTGCTGGCGCTCCTCGCTTTCGTTCCCGTGCTCTGGGGCCTGTCGATGGCTCTGTTGCCGAAGCAGGAGCGCTGAATATGGGCCGCTTCGTCAATATCTCCGCCCTGATGGGGAAGGAATTTTCCAGCCTGCTGCGCGATTTCGCCCTGCTGGCCTTTGCCATTTACGCCTTCAGTTTTGCGATTTATTCCCAAGCGAACGGCCTGTCGCACGAGGTGCATCGGGCCGCGATGGGCATTGTCGATGAAGACCGCTCGCAGCTTTCCGGGCGTTTAATGTCGGCCTTCACCGCGCCGCGTTTTCAGCCACCGGAAATCATCCGCCCGAACGAAATCGACGGGGCGATGAATGCCGGGCGCTTTACCTTCGTGCTCAATATCCCGCCGAACTTCGAAGCCGATGCCCGCGCCGGGCGCGCGCCGACCTTACAAGTTCTGGTGGATGCGACCGCCATGATGCAGGCGGGCATTGGCGCAAGCTATATTCAGGCGATGGTGCTGGACGAAACCAAGCGCTTCTTGAGCCGCAATGATGCCGCCCCCGCCCCGTCCCCCGTGGCCGTGCAAGTGCGCTTCGCCTTCAATCAAGACCTGTCTTCGCCGCGCTTTACCGGGGTGATGGCCCTGATCGATAATATCACCATGCTGTCGATTCTGCTGGCCGGGGCTGCCCTGGTGCGCGAGCGCGAGCATGGGACTATTGAACATCTGCTGGTGCTGCCCGTCCGCCCCATCGATATTATGATGGCGAAGATTCTGGCAAACGGCGCGGTTATCCTTGGCCTCACGGCGCTGTCGCTGAAACTGGTGATCGAAACCGCCCTGTCGGTGCCGCTGGCGGGCTCGATCCCGCTATTTTTGGCGGGGGTTGCGCTTTATCTGTTTTTCACCACGGCACTGGGGCTGTTTCTCGGCACCGTGGCGAAATCCATGCCGCAACTGGGGCTGATCTTCATTCTGGTCTTCTTGCCGATGAACCTGCTGTCGGGCGGGCAAACCCCGCGCGAGAGCATGCCGGAAGTCCTGCAATATGTGATGCTGCTTTCCCCCTCCACCCACTTTGTGGCGATTGCCCAGGGCATCCTCTATCGCGGCGCGGGGCTGGAGGTTGTGTGGGTGAATTTCCTCTCCACGGCGTTGATCGGCGGGGCCTTCTTCCTGCTCAGCCTGAAGCGCTTCCGCTCTCACCTCTCGACCTTCGGCTGAGCCGGGTTACGCCGCCCGCACATCCGAGAGGAAGCTGGAAAGCTCGGTCCGCAGCACGCCCGTTTCCCGGCTCAGGTTCTGCGCCGAACTCAACACCTCCCCCGCGCTGCTGGACGTCACATCGATCCCTTGCCGGATACGCGCCAGCGATCTTGTAACGCTCTCCGCCCCGGCAGCGGCATTGCTCGCCTGTTTACCGATCTCGCGCGTTGCCGTGGATTGCTCTTCCACCGCGCTGGCGATACTGGCGGCAATCGTCGCAACATGGGTGATGACGCTGGAAATGGTGCGGATCGACTCCGCCGTTTCCTCCGCCACCCGCTGCACATCGGCCACTTGGGCGGCGATTTCATCCGTCGCCTTACTGCTCTGCCCGGCGAGGGTTTTAACTTCGGAGGCGACAACGGCAAAGCCTTTGCCCGCCTCCCCCGCCCGCGCCGCCTCAATCGTGGCGTTCAGCGCCAGCAGGTTGGTTTGATTGGCGATCTGATTGATGAGCGACACGACATCGCCAATCTTGCGGCTACTAATCTCCAACAACCCTACGGACCGCATGCCCGCTTCCGCCTTCTCGCGCGCTTCATCGGCGATTTTTTGGCTGAGCGCCGCCTGCCGGGCGATTTCGGCAATCGAACTGTCGAGCTCATCGCTGGCAACCGCGACCGACTGGATCGAATCGGAGGCCAGGGCCGAGGCATCGGCGATCTGATTGCCCTGCACGGTCGCCTCTTGGGAGACGCTGGCGAGCGATTGCGCGGTTCCTTCCAGCCGATTGGCGGCATCGGCCAATTCACCCAAGAGCCCGTGGGTCATCGTATCGAGCCCTTTGGTGAGGGCGTCGAGGCGGCGAAGGCGGGCTTCGCGCGCCGCTTGATCTTGCGCTTGCGCAAGCTCCAAATCCTGCCGCGCCAAGGCATTTGTGCGAAAACTATCCAGCGCCGCCGCCAGCGCCCCGATCTCCCCCCGCGCATGGGGCATTTGAACGGCGGCGTCGAGATCCCCCGCCGCAAGGTCGCGCATCGCCTGCGTAATCGTGCGCAGCGGCCCGGTGATGGAGAGCGCGATGAGGACCGCGCCGAGACTGCCGATGGCGAGCGCTATCGAAGGGAAGACGACCGATTGCAGGGTTGCAAACTGCGCCGTTTCCGAGGTTGCGCCGATCAGCGCGGCTTGATCGGCCTGCGCCGCCTCGCTGGTCGCCCGCAGGCGCTCGGCGAGCTTCATTTGGATAGGAACCAGCTTGTTGAGCCGCAGGCCTGAGCGCTCAATCAGCAGGTCGCTGGATTGTTTGAGCAGCCCCGCGTAACTTTCGATGGCGGGCAGAAGTTTGGCGAAAGCATCCACCTCTTCCGAGCCATTCGCGCCCGCCGAAAGCGTTTTGGCGATCGTTTGCGCCTCTTGCCAACCGCTCAATAACCGGCTCGCCCGCCCCGGCAATTGATCCGCCGCTGATCGGGTGAGCCCGGCCCCGGCAAGTTCGGCCAAGGCGAGGCTTTGTTTAATCCCGTCATCGAGCCGGGTGCCGAGATCGGCAATCGCCGCCACACCTTCCGCATCGAAAATTAGCTTGCGATGATCGGCAATCGCCTTAATCGCAGGCGGGAAGACGGCTTCCACGCTGGGCATTTTTCCGCGCACCGCCGCCAGTTGGTCGGACACGGCAACGGTTTGGCGCACACTCTCGGAATAGTCCCGATAGGGCGGCTCCAGGGCCGTATCGAAGGCAGCAATTCGGCGCGCGCCATCCGCCAAGAGGGCGGGCACCGCCGCCCCCTCCGAGAGAATAGCCGCATCAATCTTCGGCCATAGGCCCGTCAGCGCCAGATCCAATTGCGCTGCCGCCGTGCTGGTTTCGGCGATGCGCTTTACGTGGCGCAGATTATCCGAAACCTTTTCGAGCGCCGCCCAGGACAAGAGCCCCAGGACGGCGATCAGAAGGATCAACAGTCCAAACCCCAGCGTGATCCGGCGGGTAATGGTAATCCCGTTCAGCCATGTAAAGAGTGAAGCCATACCGGAAATCCTCTGCCTCAAGGGGTGCCGAAACCGCCACCGCCGGGGGTTTCGATGACGAAACAGTCGCCCGCCGTCATCGCGACCTCGTGGGTTGCGCCGAATTCCTCCCGGAGGCCATCTTTTCGGTCCACATAGTTCCGCCCAACCGCGCCGGGCTGACCGCCTGCGAGGCCGAAGGGAGGGATCTTGCGGCGGTTGGCGAGAATTGCCGCTGTCATCGGTTCTAAGAACCGAACCCGGCGAATAACGCCATCTCCGCCGTGGAAATGACCGGCCCCGCCTGAATTGTTGCGCAGTCCGAAGCTCTCCAGCAAGACCGGAAAACGCCATTCCAGAATTTCCGGGTCGGTCAGGCGCGAATTCGTCATATGCGTGTGGACGCCGGACATCCCGTGGAAGGTAGCCCCTGCCCCCGCACCACCGCAGATCGTTTCGTAATACTGGTAGGTATCATTACCGAAGGTGAAATTATTCATCGTCCCCTGCGCCCCGGCCATGATGCCGAGCGCGCCATAGAGCGTATCGGTAATCACCTGGCTGGTTTCCACGTTCCCGGCGACCACGGCGGCGGGGTAGCGCGGGTTCAGCATGCAGCCTTCCGGAATGACAATTTCCAAGGGGCGTAAGCAGCCTGCATTCATCGGAATATCGTCGGGCACCAGCGTGCGGAAGACATAGAGCACCGCCGCCCGGCAAATGCTGGAGGGGGCGTTAAAGTTCGTTGGCTGCTGCGGACTTGTGCCGGTGAAATCGATCTTCGCCGAGCGCTTGGCCCGATCAATGGTAACGGTCAGGGCGATGGTTGCGCCATCGTCCATCTCGTATGAAAAACTGCCGTCTTTCAGGGCGTCGATGACGCGGCGCACCTGTTCTTCGGCGTTATTCTGGACATGGCCCATATAGGCGCGGACCACGGCGAGGCCGAATTGATCGACCATGCGGCGCAATTCCGTTGCCCCGCGTTCGTTCGCCGCGATCTGTGCGCCGAGATCGGCGATATTCTGGTCGATATTGCGGGCGGGGTACGGGCCGGAGGCGAGCAGCGCCCGCATTTCGGCTTCGCGGAAGCGCCCGCGTTCGACCAGCAGGAGATTGTCGATCAACACGCCCTCTTGATCGACCGTTTTCGACGTCGGCGGCATGGAGCCCGGCGTAATCCCGCCGACATCGGCGTGATGGCCGCGGCTGGCGGCGTAGAAAGTCGGCTGGGTCTCGCCGTCCAAGAAAATCGGCGTAATCACGGTAATATCGGGCAGATGCGTGCCACCATTATACGGCGCGTTCAGCACGTAAACGTCACCCGGCCCCATCCCATTGCCATGCTGACGGATCACCGCCTGCACCGAATCGCCCATCGAGCCCAAATGCACCGGCATATGCGGGGCGTTGGCAATCAGATTGCCGTCGCCGTCAAAAATGGCGCAGGAGAAATCCAAGCGTTCCTTGATGTTCACCGAGTGGGACGTGTTCTCCAAGGTGGAGCCCATCTGTTCGGCAATCGACATGAAGAGATTGTTGAAAACCTCCAACATGACCGGGTCGACATTCGTGCCGACCGCAAAGCTTTTTTCCAGCGGCACGACGCGGGTGAGGACCAGATGGCCGCGCTCGGTGAGTTCGGCTTCCCAGCCGGGTTCGATCACATTGGTGCCGGTCGGCTCGATAATCATCGCCGGGCCGGGCACCCTATCGCCCGCCAGCAGTTTTAGCCGGTCATACACCCCGACCAAATGCGCCTTGCCCGCCGTAAAGATCGACACTTGGGCAATCGCTTCGGGTGCGCCCTCGGTGCGCAGCGGCACCGGCGCATCTTGGTGGCGGTCCATCATACCGACGACTTCGACCGCCACCGCTTCGACGATCTGCGCTTTACCGGCGACGATGAAACCGTAGCGGCGGCGGTGGGCATCTTCGAAGCGGCGGATCAGTTCCGCCAGCGCGTCCGGCCCTTCCGGCAGTTCAACGACGAGGAAAGCGTCGGTGCCCTCATAGCGCAGGCGCAGCGTCGGGATCGCCCGCATCTGCGTGTCGGGAATATCCTGGCTGGCGAGTTCGGCTTTGGCCCCAACCGTGAGATCGGCCACGATCCCGGCGAGATTCGGCAGCAAAGCGTCCGCCAGCGGCGCTTCCACCGCCGCCTCGCGCATCACGCGGAAATCGGCCAGCCCCATGCCATAGGCCGAGAGAACTCCCGCCAGCGGATGCAGGAAAACCTTCGTCATGCCCAGCGAATCGGCAACCAAACAGGCGTGCTGCCCTCCCGCCCCGCCGAAGCTGCACAGGGTATAATCGGTCACATCATAGCCGCGCTGGATCGAGATTTCTTTAATGGCGTTGGCCATATTCTCGACGGCGATTTTCAAGAACCCGTCCGCCACCTCCTCCGGCGTGCGCGGGCTGCCGGTGAGGCGGGTGATTTCCGCCGCCATCTCGGCAAACTTCGCCGCCACCGCGGCGCGGTCCAGCGGCTGATCGCCGTTGAGGCCGAAGACTTTCGGGAAGAAAGCCGGATCGAGTTTCCCCACCATCACATTGGCGTCGGTTACGGTCAGCGGGCCATTGCGGCCATAGGCGGTCGGCCCCGGATTGGCCCCGGCGGAATGCGGGCCGACGCGAAAACGGGTGCCGTCGAACCCGAGGATCGAGCCGCCCCCCGCCGCCACCGTGTGAATCTGCATCATCGGCGCGCGCATGCGTACGCCCGCCACCTGCGTATCAAAGGCGCGTTCATACTCCCCGGCGTAGTGCGACACGTCGGTGGAGGTGCCGCCCATGTCGAAGCCGATCATCTTTTGGAAGCCCGCCGACAGGGTCGATTGTACCGCGCCGACAATGCCGCCTGCCGGGCCGGACAGGATCGAATCCTTGCCCTGGAACAGTTTCGCGTCGGTCAAACCGCCGTTCGACTGCATGAACAACAACCGCGTGCCGCCGAGTTCGCCCGCCACTTGATCGACATAGCGGCGCAGAATCGGCGAGAGATAAGCATCGACAACCGTGGTATCGCCGCGCCCAACCAGCTTCATTAGTGGGCTAACCTCGTGGCTGACCGAGACTTGCGTGAAGCCGATTGCCCGCGCCAAGTCCGCCGCCGCTTTTTCATGCGCCGTATAGCGGTAGCCGTGCATGAACACGATGGCGCAGGAGCGAATCCCATCGGCGTAGGCGGCTTCCAGTTCAGCTTTCGTCGCGGCCAAATCCAGCGCCTGTTCTACCGTGCCATCGGCGCGCACCCGTTCCTGCGCCTCAATCACGCGCTCATAGAGCAGTTCGGGCAAATGAATATCGAGCGCAAAAATATCGGGCCGGTCTTGATAGGCGATGCGCAGCGCATCGCGGAAGCCTTGGGTAATCAGCAGCACCGTCCGGTCGCCTTTGCGCTCCAGCAGCGCGTTAGTGGCGACCGTCGTGCCCATTTTCACCGCCGCGATTTTTTCGGCGGGAATGGGGGCGCTGCCCGGCACCTCCAGAAACTCCCGGATCGCCTGAAGCGCGGCGTCGCGGTAGCGTTCGGGATTTTCCGACAGAAGCTTTTTGGTCAGTAAGCGACCGTCGGGCCGCCGGGCGACGACATCGGTAAAGGTGCCGCCCCGGTCGATCCAAAATTGCCACTGCCCGTTGGAGGTGCCGTCCGGCATGATCTTTTTCCTTATTTAGATACCGAGATAAGCGCGACGCACACCGTCGTCAGCCGCAATCTCGGCAGAAGTTCCTGAAAGCGCAACCCGGCCCGTTTGCAACACATAGGCGCGGTCGGCGACATCGAGGCATTCGGCCACCCGCTGTTCGACCAGCAGAACCGTGGTGCCCCGGTCGCGGATGCGGCGCACGGCTTCGAGCAGTTCATCGACCAGCTTGGGCATGATCCCCTGACTGGGCTCGTCGAGCATTAGAAGGCGCGGTTGCCCCATCAGCGCCCGGCCAATGGCGAGCATCTGCTGCTCGCCGCCCGAGAGGGTTTCGGCCTGCTGATCCATCCGTTCGGCAAGGCGCGGAAACAGCGAGAAGATAAACTCCAGCGGCGCGTTGCGCTCCGGCCCCTTCGGCTTCGTGTAGCCGCCGAGCATGAGGTTATCGCGCACCGACAGGCGGGGAAACAGCCGCCGCCCCTCCGGCACTAAGGCAACCCCCGTTCGGGCAACGCCATGGGCGGGGATTGCGAGAAGATCGGTGCCTTCGAAGGAGACGCTCCCCCGATCCGGCTTGATCCAACCCGCGATGCTTTTCAGCAGCGTGCTTTTGCCCGCCCCATTGGAGCCGACGACGGCGACGATTTCGCCCTGTTTCACCTCCAGGGAAATTCCCTGGATGGCGACCAGCCCCTTGTAGGAGCTTTGGAGATCAGTGACGGTTAGCATAGCGATCCCCCAGATAGGCTTTAATGACCTCGGGATTCCGAATAACTTCGGTCGGCTTGCCTTCGGTCAGCACTTTGCCGAAGTTCAGCACCACCGCCCGATCGACCAGCGGCATGACGATTTCCATGACGTGTTCGACCATCAGCACCGTAATGCCCTTCTTGCGGATGGCCCGAACCAACTCCACCCCGGCTTGCGCCTCGGTGGGAGTAAGGCCGGTCATCACTTCATCGAGCAGCAGCAGGCGCGGTTTTGTCGCTAAAGCCCGCGCCACTTCCAGGCGGCGCTTTTCCGGCGGGGTGAGTTCGACCGCGAGCCGATCCGCCCGATGGGCAAGGCCGGTCCATTCCAGGGTTTCCATCGCCAGGTTTTTCGCGGCTTTGGTGGATTTGGCCCGGTTGTAAGCCCCGACGGTGACGTTTTCGAGCACGGTCATCGAGTCGAAGCTGCGCACCACTTGGAACGTCCGCCCGATTCCGGCGGCACAGCAGGCCGCCGCATCGAGCCCGGTGATATTCTTTCCCTCGAACCAAACTTGGCCCGAGGTGGGCGGCAAGGCCCCGGCGATGATGTTGAACATTGTGGATTTCCCGGCCCCGTTCGGGCCGATCAATCCCAGGATTTCCCCTTCCTCGAGAGTGAAGGACACATCGGTATTCGCCGCCAAACCGCCGAACTGCCGACAGATTTTATCGACGCGCAAGAGGCTCATGGCGCAACCTTTCGTGAGGCAAGAGGCGTGCGGGACAGAATGCGGCGGCGCTTAATATCCGCCCAGAGGCCCACGATGCCCTCGGGTTTCACCAGGGCAATCACCATAATGATGCTGCCGTAGAAAATCAGATCGAGACCCTGGCCACTGCCGCCGATGTAAGAACGGGTGAGTTCGGAAATCGGGATTAGCACCGCCGCGCCCACAATCGGCCCCCACAGGGTTCCAAGGCCGCCCAACACCGCCGGAAGCGTCATGAGGAGCGAAATCTGGAAGTTCATCACGCTTTCGGGGTCGATATAGCTCACGAACTGGGCGTAAAACGCGCCGCCGACGCCGGTAAAGAAGGCGGAAATTGCCACCGCCTGCATTTTCGAGGCGAAAATCCCAACGCCCAGGCTTTGGGCCGCATCGGCATTATCCTTCACCGCTCGCCAGTAATGGCCGAGACGACCGCCGTCGATGGTGTAGGTTACGAGCCACAGGATCGCGGCATAGCCGAGGGCAACGTAATAGAAGGGCAGTTTCGCGGTTTGGAACTGCAGCATCACCCAGCTATCGCCCAGGAAGGGGATATAAATGCCCAAAGTTCCGCCGACCCACGGCCAGGATTGGAACAGCAACAGCGCGCCTTCGGCAATCACGATCGTGGCAATCACGAAGTAATGGCCTTTCAGGCGGAAGAGCGGCCAGCCGATCAAGAGCGCAAGAGCGGCGGCCAAACTCCCCCCGAACACCATCCCGAACCAGGGGGAGGCGCCAAGATGGGTGAGCAGCAGCGTGGAGGTATAAGCTCCAATCCCAAAATACAGGGCGTTCCCTAAGGAAATTTGCCCGCAGTAGCCGCCAAGAATATTCCAGGCCTGGGACAGGCCCGCATACAGCAGCGTTAGAATGAGAATGTTGAGGATTGTGACACTGCTAATGCCAAGGGGCAGCAGCAGGAGGAACACCATCAGAACCGCGCCCGCGGCGAGATGGCGGCGGCGGGGATTTAGAACCCCCGCAAGATTAGAGTTTGCCAAAGAGGCCTCGCGGACGCAGGAGAACGGTGAGGAGATACAGCGCGAAAATGCCAAGCTGCTTGAGCGCGGGTTCCATGACGACCGCCGAGACGGACTCGACGAGGCCGACCAACAGACCGGCAGCCAAAGCGCCCATCAAATTGCCGAAACCGCCCGTCGCAACCGTCACATAGGCAATCAGTGCGAACGTCGCCCCAACGCCGGGATGGACATAGTAGAAGGTGGAGAGCATCGCGCCAGCAACGCCGACCGCAGCGGCCCCCAAGGCCCAGCCGAGGGCGAAGATTTTGTGCCGGTCGATGCCGATGAGGCTTACGGCTTCGCTATCCTCGCGGGTGGCTTCCAAAGCGCGGCCGAAATCGGTGCGTTGGATCAGCAAATACAGGGCAAGGAAGGCCAGCAGGCAAACCGCGCCCGCCGCAAGCTGCGGCAAGGGCAGAAACACGCCCGCAATTTCAATCGTTTTATCGGCAACGATACTGTCTTTGATGCTGCGGTATTCCGGCGTCCAAAAAAGCTGCGCCAGGCCGCGCATGGTGATGGCAAGGCCGAAGGTGGCGAAAATCTGCACCATCCCGGCATTCACCTTGGCCGCCAAAGCGCGTTTGACGACGGTGCGGTAAATGAATATCCCAAACCCCGCCATGACTAAGGCCGTTGCGGGCATCAACAAAATCGGATCGAGGTTGAGGAAGAGATAGAGACCGAAGGTGACATACATGGAGGTCATCAAGAACTCGCCGTGGGCGAAATTGACGACATCCATCAACCCGAAGATAAGCGACAATCCGGCGGCAATCAGCGCGTAGATCAAACCGATCAACAGGCCGCTGGCCACCAATTGGGCGATGGCGGAAAAGGTCATGGGCCAGACTTCTCGATCAAGGGGGGCTGCGCCACGGGGGGAGGGAACGGGCGCAGCCCGAGGGCGGCGCCGGGGGGAACGAGCGCAGCCCCATTGAAACTAGGCGGATTACCGGCCGGGGATCGGCCAAACCACCGGGCGGCTTGCCGTCTCGAACGGCCATACCGAGCGATATACGCCGTCTTGCACTTGGATCAGCACAGGGGTTGCGCCGGTATTTTGGCCGGTTTCATCGAAGCGGATATTCGCCCACGGCATAATCGTCTTATCGCCCGCAATATCGGTTTTTTGCAGGGCGGCGCGAATATCTTCATTCTTGGCCGACCCTGCGCGGTCGATGGCATCGGCCATGACCAGAACCGCCATAAGCTGACGGGCGCTATTATCGTTCAGATCCTTACCGCTGCGCTTTTTATACATCTCGTTGATCTTGCCGATAACCGGGCGCTTTTCTTGCAAATCGAGCGAGAAGCTGGAGCGGCTGATAATCCCCTCCGCCTTGTCGCCCACCGCCTGCAAAAACGCCTGTTCGGCAAAACCCGCCGCCTGGGCAACGATGGCCTGCGGCTTATAACCAAGCTCGCCCATCGTTTTCAGCAGCAGAATCGCGTCGGTGGTATAGCTCGACGGCATCAGAACCGGCGCACCCGCCGATTTAAGCTGCTGCACTTCCGAGGTCAGCGACGGGCTATTAGCGCGATATTTAATATCGCCCGCCACTTTAATGCTGCGCTCGCCCGCAAGCTTGCGCTGAATATTGGAACTATCGGTGCCGAAAATCGTATCTTCGTAGAAGAACGCGACCTGATCGACGCCGATGTTTTTCTTATCCTTCATGTCCTTATAAAAATCGAACATGGCTTGCGAGAACATTTCATCGTGGGCCGTGGTGCGGAAGAACCACTTCAGGCCGCGCCGATGCAGGCTGGGCGAGGAGGAATCGGCGGCCAGGAACGGCACCTGATAGCGTTCGGCCACCTGGCTGACCACGGCGGCGACGGCGCTGTTATAGGCGCCGATGAGCGCCGAGACCTTATTTTCGGTAATCAGGCGTTCGGCTTCGGCGCGGCCCTTTTGCGGGTCGGCCTGATGATCGGCGAACACAAGCTTGATCTTAGCCCCGCCAAGCTTGGCCAAACCGGCCCCCGGCCCTTGAATAACATCGAGATCGACCGATTCATTGATGATTTCGGCGGCGGTTTCCATCGCGGCGCGCGCGTCGATCCCGGTCTGGGCACCCGCGCCCGACATGGGCTCGATCACACCAATAGTAATTTCCGGTGCCTGCGCCCAAACCGGGGCAACAACACCAATGCACAAAGCCGCCGAAGCGAGCAAAGATTTTACGCTGACCATGACCTAAGCCTCCATTATTATCGTGATTTAGGGTCTAGACTTGCGGTTTACCCGTGCCGCAGGTCGGTAATCAGCATGCACCCCGGCGAATGGGTGATGCAGAAGTCAGGGCGGGCGTTTTGGATAACGCTTTGCGGCGTAACCCCGCAGGCCCAGAAAACCGGCACTTCGCCGTCTTCAATCGTAACCGCGTCGCCGTAGTCGGGCTCTGCGATGTTGGAAATGCCGATCTGATCGGGGAAACCAAAATGCACCGGGCCGCCGTGCATATCGGGAAAACGGTTGGTAATCTCGATGGCGCGCAGCGCGTCCGCCGGTTTCAAGGGGCGCATGGAAACAACCATCGGCCCCGAGAACGGCCCTACGGGCACGGTCGGTACATTGGTTCGATACATGGCCACATTGCGCTTTTGCGCTACGTGCCGCAGCGGAATCCCTGCCTCAATCAGCGGCGCTTCGAAGGTAAAGGAGCAGCCGATGACGAAGGTCACGAGATCGTCGCGCCAGAGCGCCGCAATATCGGTTTCCTCGCCGGTGAGCGACCCGTGATGGAATATCCGGTAGCGCGGCAGATCGTGGCGAATATCGATCCCCGCCCCCAAACCCGGCAAAGCCGGATCCCCAACGCGGGATTCAGCCAAGACTGGGCAAGATTTCGGGTTGGCTTTACAGAAGGCGCGAAAATCATCGGCATACTTCTGCGGCAGAATAACCACATTCCCTTGAGTATAGCCCGGCGCAAAGCCCGAGGTATGGCCGGTTATAATGCCCGAGCGAATGAGTTTGCGGACCGATTGAGCATCGGTAACTGTCTGGACATCCATTGTGTCAAGATCCCTCTGCGGTGACATTTTTATGAAGCCATTCGCGGGGGTCATTCGTCCAATTTTATTTTTAGACGTAGTTTGATAAATAAAATTTATCATTCGAGGTTTAACTCAATTTGCAACCTGACCATTAAGTCAAATTCAGGCGCAACCAAGTTGCTGCAATAGAGCCACCTGCCCTTTGTTTAAACAGCCTCGGCTATTTCCTGGGCAATCGCCGCAACCAGCACGGCGAGCGAGTTATTGGGCGTATTCACATAGGTCGCGGTAAAAACCAGATCGGGCAGTGCCGTTTTCGTAGGCAATAGGCGCAGTTTTCCCGCCGCCAATTCTTCTTGCACCACGGTCGGCGGAATCGCGCTTATGCCGATTGAATCCATCGTCATGCGCACGATGGACGAGAGTGAACTATTCCCAAATACCCGCACGCCCGGCACATTATTGCGCTTAAAAAGGTCGATAATCTGGTGATAAGGCCGCGACGCGCGCGAATAGGTGATGATCGGCCATTGCGCCAAATCGGCGAGCGACAGGGGCGTTGTCTGCTGAACCAACTCCGGCGCGGCCACCCAAGCAATCGGATAGGCGCAGAGCGGCAGATTGGTCACGTTCGGCGCGCTGATCGGCCCCAAGAGCAGCGCCAAATCCAACTGCCCTTCCAACAGGGCATCGCGCAGATTGACCGACACATCAACCGAGATTTCCAGCGTGATCTGCGGGTGCTTTTGGTAGAGTTCTTTCACCAGACGCGGCAGCCACGTATGCACGATGGTTTCCGACAGCCCCAGGCGCACGGTGCCTTTCAGCGAATCGGGGTCGGTGACGGCCATCACCATTTCATCGCGCAACGCCAGAAGCCGTTCCACATACTCCAGCAGTTCGACGCCCTTGACCGTGAGTGTCGGTCGCCGCCCATCACGGTTCAACAGCAGCACGTCCAGGCTGGCCTCAAGCTGAGCGATGCGGGCAGAAATCGCGGGCTGCGTCGTGTTCAGCTT
The DNA here is from genome assembly GCF_044372965.1 of Elstera sp. Taxonomy (NCBI): domain Bacteria; kingdom Pseudomonadati; phylum Pseudomonadota; class Alphaproteobacteria; order Rhodospirillales; family Rhodospirillaceae; genus Elstera; species Elstera sp. The sequence continues at coordinate 13,846 of NZ_JBILQX010000046.1, forward strand.
CTCCGCCGTGCCGCGAAAGCTGCCGAGCTTGGCGACCCAAAAGAAGGTTTCGAGATTGCGGAAGTCGATCACGGGGCCTGTCTTTCTGCCCTCGGCAAAGGCGGGCGGCTTAGGCTAGACTAGCGCCCCGCCGAACAGAACCCCCCGCGTGCTATTCGAGCAACGACGAGAGAAACTGTTTTAACTCCGGCGTTTGCGGACTGCCGAATACCGCATCCGGCGGTCCCATCTCGTGCACGCGGCCTTGGTGCATGAAAATCACCCGGTCGGCGACCTTGCGCGCGAAATTCATTTCGTGCGTCACCATCAGCAGGGTCATCCCCTCCTCGGCCAGGCTTTCGACAACGCGTAAGACTTCGCCGACGAGTTCGGGATCGAGCGCCGAGGTGATTTCATCGCAGAGCAACACCCCCGGCTCCATCGCCAGCGCGCGGGCGATGGCAACGCGCTGCTGCTGGCCGCCGGAAAGTTGATCGGGCATTGCATCGAATTTTTCGCCCAAGCCGACGCGCTCCAGCAGCTTGCGCGCCTGGGCCGCCGCCTCCGCCGGGCTGCGCTTTTTCACCAACCCCGGCGCGAGCATGATGTTCCGGCCTACCGACAGATGGGGGAACAGGTTGAAGCTTTGAAAAATCATCCCGACGCGCTGGCGCAAATCGCGCATCGCGGTCGCGCTATCATGGACCAAATCCTTACCGTCGACCGTTAGCGCGCCGTCCTGGAAGGTTTCGAGCCCATTGATGCAGCGCAGCAGCGTGCTTTTCCCGGAACCGCTTTTGCCGATGATGGCGATAACCTCGCCGCGCTCGACCGACAGATCGATGCCCTTCAGCACCTCCGTCGGGCCATAGGATTTGCGCAGGGCCGTGATCTGAACAATAGGAGCTTGATAGGGCGCGGGATCAGCGGCGAGCGACATTGAGTTTCCTTTCAAGCGTCTTGGCGTAGAGGCTGATGGGGTAGCACAGGGCAAAATAGAGCAAGGCCACGCAGGAAAAGACCGTGAAGGGCGCGTAGGTGACGTTGGAAATCATATTCCCGGCGCGGGTCAGCTCGACAAAGCCGACCACCGACGCCAGCGCCGTACCCTTAATAACCTGCACCAGAAACCCTACCGTCGGCGGCACGGCGATTTTCAGGGCCTGCGGTAGAATCACATAGCGCAATTGCTCGCCAAAACTGAGCGCGAGGCTCTGCGAGGCCTCCCATTGACCTTTGGGAATGGCGGCAACGCACCCGCGCCAGATTTCGGTGAGGTACGCGCTCGTATAGAGGGTCAACGCTACCGATACCGACACCCAGACCGACGCCTTAATCCCGAACAGCCCCAAGCCGAAATAGGAGAGGAACAATTGCATCAGCAGCGGCGTGCCCTGAAACAACTGCACGTAGCGCCCAACCATCCGATCTACCCAACGCCGCCCGCCGAGCCGCGCCACCAGCAGCAAACCGCCAACAAGCCCGCCGCCGATGAAGGCGATCAGGGACAGCACAATCGTCCAGCGCGCCGCCAGCAGCAGATTGCGGACAATATCCCAGAGCGAAAAATCGACCATGCCGCTAGCTCCCGAAAATAAACTTGGGACCGGCCCAATTGAGCAAGCGCCGCAATCCCACCGCCAGCAGCAGATAGAGCAGCGTGGCGACGATATAGGCTTCAAAGGTCCGGAAGTTGCTCGCCTGAATCACATTCGCCGCATAGCTTAGCTCTTCGGTCGCGATCTGCCCGCAGACGGCCGAGCCGAGCATAACGATGATGCATTGGCTCACCAGCGCAGGCCACACCCGCTTCAAGGCGGGCGGCAGGACGACGTAAACGAACACCTGCACCCGGCTCAAGGCGAGGCTGTGCCCCGCTTCGATCTGCCCGCGCGGCGTATTCTCGATCCCGGCGCGGATAATCTCGGTGCCATAGGCCCCGAGGTTCAGCACCATCGCGATGATCGAGGCCACTTCCGGCGACAGGCGCACGCCGAGCGACGGCAAACCGAAGAAAATGAAAAAAAGCTGCACGATGAAGGGGGTATTGCGGATGATCTCCACATAACTCCCCACCAGCCACCGCAGCCAAACCGGCCCGCTGGCGCGCGCCCAAGCGCAGGCAATGCCAACGATCAAACCGATGAACATGGCAATCGCCGTCAGCCCGATCGTCCAGGCAATGCCCTTCAGCAGAAACAGCCATTGGCTGAGAATGGCCCAGAAATTCAGGTCAATCTGCATAGAAACCCCAACAGTCAGGGCGAAAAAAAGGGACGGGCGTCAGAACCCGTCCCAGCGCTAAGCCTATTCGGTCAGCGGCAAATCACCGGCTGGGCGGCCCAGCCATTTTTGCGCCAGCTTATCCAGCGTGCCGTCTTTCTTGGCGGCGAGAATGATCTCATTCACCTTACCGCGTAAGGCGGCTTCGCCCTTGGCCACGCCGATAAAGTTGGGGCTATCCTTAATCAGCAGCTTATATTCCACGCCAAGGGACGGATTTTTCTGAATAATCAGCCCGGCGTTGGAAACGCTGGTAGCGATCACCTGGGTTTGCCCGGCAACGAAGGCCGAGGTTGCGGCCGCCTGATCCTCATAGCGTTTGAAATCCATGCTGGCGGGGCCAACCTTAACCAACTCCTGCTCTTCCATCGCGCCCTTGGCGACGGCGATGGTTTTACCGCCGAGATCGTCGAAGCTTTTGATGGCGAGGCTTTTTGGCGCATAAACCGCCTGGAAGAACGGCGCATAAGCGTGGGTGAAATCGATCACCTTCTCGCGCTCCGGGTTCTTGCCCAGGGTGGAGATAACCAGATCGACCTGTTTGGTCTGCACATAGGGAATGCGGTTGGCGCTGGTAACGGGCACCATTTCAAGCTTCGCGCCTAATTTTTCGGCGATCAGTTCCGCAATCGCAATATCGAGCCCCTGGGGTTTGAGATCAATCCCAACGAACCCATAGGGCGGATAATCGGTCGGCACGGCGATCTTGATCACCTTATTCTTGAGAATCGTCTCAAGGGCCGCTTGGGCCTGCGCCGGGGCGGTGCCGAGCGATACGGCCATCATGCCAAGACTGGCAACTAAACCAGCGAGAAACTGACGCTTCGAGGGGCTCATTGGGACACTCCAACAGGGGATAAAATACAAGGTTCCCCCGGCCCGCCCCCAGGGGTTGGCGGGATCAGATCACCGCCGCCTGACGGCCACGATGCAAATCACGCGCCATTCTGCCCCCCTTCCCAACCGCCGCTAACCGCGCCCTGGCCGCAGTGCCGTAAGATCGATCCCCGCCGCCGCAAGATCGGGCGGAAGCGCGGCTCCCGTTGCCAAGGCCGCCGTGAGCCGGGCCAGCGTCGGGGCCATCATAATGCCATAGCCGCCCTGGCCGATAAGCCAAAAGAACCCCTCGACCGCCGGATCGAACCCGAGGACGGGCAACCCATCGGGCACAAAACTGCGCAAGCCCGCCCAGGCGCGCGGCGCGCGTTTCAGCGTGATCCTGGTGTGGGTTTCGAGCCAATCGGCGGTAAGCGCGATATCCAGTTCTTCCGGCTGAATATCCTGAGGCGGAACCGGCGTTTCCTCGCCCAAGGACGCCATAATCGCCCCCGCCTCTGGCCGCAGATACGGGCCTTCGCCGACATATTCCACCAACGGCAGCGTTTCCAGGGCAAGGCCCGGCGGGGTATCGACGACAATCGCCGTGCGGCGCATCGGCGTTAACCCCTGGGGCGCTGCCCCCGCGAGCGCGCCGACCGCGTCCCCCCAGGCACCAGCGGCATTGATGACGGTCCGGGCGCCAATCGTCACGCCGCCCGCCACAACACGCCACAAACCGCCGACGCGCGTGAGCCCCCTTACCGGGGCCGAACAGCCTATCTGCCCGCCCCGGCGCTTAAAGCCGCGCAGATAGGCTTGATGCAGCGCGTCCACATCCATATCGAGCACCCCCGCTTCAAACGCGGCGGCGGTGAAAGTTTCCGGGCGCATCAGCGGCGCTTTTGCTAAAGCTTCGGCAGGCGAGAGGGCAATAATCGGGTGCGCCGGGGACGATTGGGCAATCAGGTCGGCGAGAGCCGCCTCCTGCCCCGGTTTCGCCAAGGTCAGCGCGCCGCGTGGCGTAACCAGCGGCGTTTCGGTAAACCCTCCGGGCGGGTTGGTGAAAAAACCATACCCAGCAGCATTGATCGCCCGTACCTGCGGCGGGCCAAAATTAGCGGTATAAAGCGCCGCCGACCGGCCCGTGCTATGATAGCCGGGCTGATTTTCGGCTTCGAGCAAACAGGTTTTCCCCGCCGCCGCCAGTTCATAGGCCGCCGACGCACCAGAAATTCCCGCGCCGATCACCAAAAAATCAACCGTATCCATTGCGGCGCGCCTCGTCGTTCATCGGAGCAATAAGAAGCCCGTTACCGGTTAAACCGATATCACTCTACCGCCGAGCAAACGTCTTGCACGGCGCGACACGGCTGCCCGCACCTAGCTTTTCGCAGCTATAAATACCTGAATTTATGAGAAAATTGATTTGGAGCGGGTGAAGGGAATCGAACCCTCGTCGTAAGCTTGGGAAGCGGGTCGGAAGCCCTTTTAGGTCAATAAGATAGACGTTTATATCGTTTATTATCAATTAGTTAGGCGGACGTGAATTGACGCGGGAAGACATGGACAGAAAAAGAACGTGGACCAAAATGGACCAAGGATGGACCAGGGCTGGACATTGCGAGGTGCGGGTTGATTCACTGTTTGATCCGGGTTAGAGTACATTGACTAACAGCAGACCCTTAGCTGACTCTCGGCCGATGAGAGTTGGTTAAGCCATAATGTCGAGACGCTGGCCGCGGCCGTTGCGATCAGGAATCGCGGCGGAAAGAAAGTTCCGTAGGCTTTACGAATGATGCCGAACCCTCGGCTATGACGCCGCTTACTCCTCACACCCGCCAATCCTCTCAGAGAAAGCCGGGATAGAGGCGCCCAGAGCGAAAAATATGAGACGGCGATGGGGACTCGACTAGCTTTATCCGCCCTTCACAGAAGGGCGAGGAGCGGTGTCCCGTGCTTGACAGCCCTTATCTTAACCAAACCGAAGCAGCCGAGTTTCTCCGAGTCGTCCCACGAACGCTAATCCGATGGGAAGAAGAGGGCCGACTCAAGCCATTTCGTCCAACAAAAACGAAGAATCGAGGCGGCGGGATCGTCCTTTATCGACTTCAAGACTTGATAAATTTTATAGAAGGGGGGGCGGCGGCAAAGCCAACTGCCGCACCGAAACGCGGTCGGCCTAAAAAGGTCGAGCCGCAGCAGCAACCGACCACTTAACCGAAAAGGCGAACCCCGCCGGATTGCAGTCCGACGGGGTTAAAGCGCTACATTTAGATTTTTTTAAGCAAAAAAACACTAGATGAAGTGCCAAGCCGTGTCAAGTCCGGGTGGCCGTGACCACATATATCGATAGATTTACTACAATTGAATCTATCTGTGACCTCGAGGAATACTACGTGTCTCAGGCGTGGTATGCCCACTCATGTTCCATCAAAAATGGCAAAAAGCCTCGGAGCGCGAAATTCCATCACCCAACTCCGAGTCGGATAGAGAAAGATATCCTCAAAAGCGGATATAATTTTAGAAATAAAGCACTGCTACAAATAGCACCAAGACATGATAAAGAATGCGTCATCGGCATTACAGTTGTGCCTGATGATAGTGATAGAATGGCTATCGCAAATACGCTGAGCATCCTGACAAAATTCGATAACTTACTAGAAAAAAATAAGATTGTTGTAACCGGGTACGCCGCTGTGCCTGAGCCGCAACTTTCGGGGCGATATCATTCTAACAAGGTTTACCGGCTGAAAATTGAGGACGCAGAGAGGTTCATCAAGCTGATCCAAAAGTGTCAGCAGGTGACGTTGATGGAAAGCAAAGAGAGAGATATTCCTGCAATATACAGGTATCACGATTATTTCGCGGACTGCAAAACCTTCGGGTCGTGGCATTTACCGCCGCAACTTTGGTATTCATTAAAGACACTTTTTACGAAAATTGATGGCATTAAATATGTCGAAAATTTGAGGGGTGCAGTCATTAAAATCCGAAGCAAACATTGTAGCGCCGTTGAAAGCCGGGCGTGGAGAAAAGAGAACGACCTGCGACTTAATCGCATTTCCAAAACGAAGGTTCAGCCCTCGATCCTACTATCGCAGCCGCCGCTCACCTTAACTTATTATAATATCACAGACCTAAAAAACAGCCAATTCCAGAGACTTACTCTCAAAACGGCAGCTAACGACCGACCATCAAAGATCATCCTTCCTATCCGACCAGTTCGCCGTCGCCATCACCCGCTTCAGCCCCTTCCGAGGCTCCTCCTAACCACCCATTCCAGGCCGTCCAAGCCCGTCAAGCAGGCCCATCGCCCTCGCCAAACAGGCCCTCCACGTTTGAGAGGCCCGCCGTTCCAGCATCCCCGTAGTCGCTCCCCGCCGAAGCCGAGACCTGAAAATGGTCCTGGCTCTTGGTGCTTCCCCTTCCCTCTCTCCCCCGTATCCTATAAGCTACATCCCAACATGCTCACCATCCGCAAGACCGTAGCCTATGCCGACTGGTTCGCCCGTCTCCGCGATGAGCGCGCGAGAGCACGGATCAACACCCGTCTCTATCGGCTTCAGCATGGCAATCCTGGTGATGCGGAACCCGTGGGCGAAGGCGTGTCGGAACTGCGGATCGACTACGGCCCTGGGTATCGGGTCTACTACAAGGCCCAAGGGCGCAGCATCGTCATCCTCCTGTGTGGTGGCGACAAGAGCACCCAGGCAGCGGACATCAGGCGCGCGAAAGAGATCGCAGCGGATATCGAGGAGTAACGGTCATGGCAATCGACACTACCCCCTGGGACGTGACGGAGTACCTCGGCAGCGAGGAAGCGATAGCGCACTTCCTAGAAGCGATCCTGGAAGAGAATGATCCCTCCCTATTGGCAGCAGCCCTCGGTGACATCGCCAAAGCCCAGGGCATGACGCAGATCGCGCGTGATGCGGGGCTATCCCGTGAGAGCCTCTACAAGGCCCTCAGCAAGGACGGGAATCCAGAGCTTGGCACCGTGATGCGCGTGATGAAGGTGATGGGGTTGAGGCTATCGGCAATGCCGGTAAAAGCTGCGTGACTGAGGGCTTGATATCGTGCCACGCGTCACAATCTATAACCCAGCGTTGCCATGCTATGTTACCCGTCATTGATGGGTGAGAAAAATAGCAGTTTGGTTTGCCCGGCGATATCGTTGAGCCACCCGAATGGTAACGTTAGGAAGGGGGGAGGCTTTGGCCTCCCCCCTGTCTTATTATCCTGGCTTTCAGTCGAGAAGCGAGATCGTCTTCATCGTCCTCCCACCGGTCAACACTCCCTCCGTTGCCGGTCTAGGCGGCATGGGCGGCAGCCCAGCCGGGCGCGATGCCGGGGTTGTTGATGGCACCTTGATCGACCCTGATCCGGTCTCCGTCGAAGGCGCTTTTGGAGCCTCAGCAGGCATGGACGCCGCCACCTGAACGGCTGCTCCATCCGACACAAAGCGCGATACAAAGACCCCACATCCACTACCCAGGAGAAGAGCGATCAAGATCGCCGCTGCTGCCCGGATAGGGCGTGATCGAGGCGCATCATCACCTTTATCTGATGCCCATTGCTCCCAGCGCTCGACCATCTGCCGAGCCTCCGCAAGTTCACCCGTTAAGGCCCCGATCTGCTCCCTCATCGTCCGTAAATCGTCGTCACTTCGGTCGCTTGAAGCCGTCGCCGAAGCCGCCACAATCTCGCTCTTCAGCCGCTCGATTTTCCCCGCCAGCCGGTCCCGATCCTCTGCTGTTTTCGCCGCTTCGTCCCTCGCAGAATCCCTCTCTCTGACCGCCTCCGAAGTCCTCGTTTCCGCTTCCGCCAAAGCCGCCCGCAACCCCTCCGCCGCGTCCGGTTTTACCGGCGCTGGAGCCGTCGTAGCGGGCTTTGCCGCTGCCCTTGGCCTCGACACTTTTTCAACCGAGGCGGGCGCAACCGGCGAGCGGGTAGCACGCGAAAAAGCGACCTTGAGAGAGGCCGGATTGACGTCCTCCCCCGTCATCTCCGACAGCTTGGTAGCAATGCTATCCCAGCCGCCACCATTGCTACGACGCTCCCGTATCATTGATACGTTGGATGCCACGATTTCTGCCAACGACATGCTACGCCCCCTCTAATCTATGCTACGTAGCAAATGATACACCGGCTTAGTAACATGCTACAAGCCTTGCTACGAAGTTAAAGTAACACTTTAAGATACGCTGTTAGCTGAAAA
>NZ_JBILQX010000220.1:0-5148 GCF_044372965.1 Elstera sp.
CCTTTTGTGCCAATCGTTGCAACGCCCGCACCGGCAACGAAAACCTGCGTCCCCAAAATCAAATCGGACGAAAAGTCGATCTTACTATCCGTCCCGGCGCGCCAATCGGTGATGGTATCGAACCTAGTCGACGTGGCGTCCCGGGTCGACGACGTCGTAAAAACGAAGCTATTCGCCCCGGCCCCGCCGGTGATGGTATCGAAACCCTCGCCGCCGTTAATCGTATCGGCAAGGCGCGTACCGACGATCACGTTATCCGCGATATTCCCGGTCACATTGGCACCGAAGCTGGTCACGCCCGACAGATCAATATTATTCGCCGCGTTTCCACCGATGGCGGAACTATTGATCGTCTGCGCCGTCAGATCGGCGGTGAGCGTTGCGGTTGCAACGCCGCTTGCCGTGATCTGCCCGCCGGTATTCGTGATCGTCAAACTCTGGCCCGCACCGAAATTCAGCGTCGTGCTATCCGCGATACCCGCAAAATTATTCCCGTCTTTGTCCTTCAGATACCCAGCGTCCATTTTGATGTAGTAGGAGCCATTGGCAAGAAGATCGTCCGTGGGATTGATCGTCAATTTTGTCGTGGTCGTTTTTACCAGGCTGGATTTAACCGTAAACACTTCGACCAGTGTTCCATCGGATTTGTAGAGGTACAAACTTCCGGAAGCGCCAAGTTGCACTTCTTTATTGAACGTAATCGAAATATCAGCCTTAGGATCGAAACCTGTCGCATTATCCAGGGGCACCGACGATGTAATCTTAGGCGAGTTAACGTTGATGAAATAGCCAGGCAAAGTTTTGCCGGTCGTATCCAACCCAACCGGGATATAGAGAAGCTGCCCCGTCACGGGCGTGAAGTCGGTCGGGACAGTCAGCTTCGACACATCGACGCCGCTGTTGCTCGGCAGCGTGAAGGTCGACAGGAACGGCGCAATTTGAGCAACACGGGCATAGGCCGTGGAGAATTGGCCCGCAAAAATTGCATCCGTAAAAACCTTATCGGACTTAAAGGCGGCAAGATTGATCCCGTTCCCCATATTCCGGCCTTCGGCAATCCCGAAGTTAACGAAATGATCGTAAGCGCTCGAGAAGAGCCCGGCGGCAATCGACGCGCGCACGTCGGGATTAGCGCTTAAATAGGAAGTCTGATTGAAATAGGGGCTTGGGGTTTGCCCCGCAATACTTCCTACGGCAGCGAAATATTCGAAGGGTTTAATTTCACCACGGTAAACCAACACAGCGACATCAGGGGTGTTCTTTAAATAGTAATTTGTATCAAAAAACGCACTAGGATCGCGACTCTCCTTAATACCATTATTAATAAAATGATCGTAGGCCGTGGTTTTTTTCGCCGTCACGGCTGTCGCGACATCGCTATATTTAGCCAAATAATAATTTGCGTCAAAATAACCGTTCGGGTTGCGCTTCTCGGCTGCCCCAAACTTGGTGAAATGCGCTTCCGCCGTCGTGCTCCCACTGAGAACCGCGGCTTGGACATCCTTGTTTGTGCGTAGATAATACGCTTGATCAAAATACGGGATGGTCATTGGTCGCACGCCCCTAGCAGAGTCCGGACTAACATACCGCACGTGTCATACAAAACACTTGCGAACTAGCGTGTCTCATGGCAGTAAGACAAAGCGCTATTTTCCCGCTAAGCCTTTGCACGTGACGTTAGCAAGGTAATGCGTCCGGCCTTCCGAGGAAACCGGAAAAAAATGCCGCCCCTCCGATATTTCAAACGTCAATCCTATTGTCAGAGTCCGAAGCGGACCGTATGCTGAAAAGGCCTGTAGAGCGACATTGCCTCTGTTGGCCTACAGGTCCGGTCTTGCGATCAGACCGGCAGACCGCCTTAGATCCTGCTTGCAAACATGAATAACCCCCAGATTTTGCGTCTGGGGGTTATTTATGGGCTTCGAAGGATTAGAAGCGCAGCGCGGCTTCCACCCGCTCGGCAAAAAGCGCCGGGGAACAATCTTCCGCCACCCTCGCCAAAGCATGGCTGCGCAAACGGTGCCAAAGCTCTGTATCCGTGTAGAGCCGGGCAATCGCCGCCGCGAATCCGTCGGGATCGGCAGCGGCGAGCACGGTATCATCTGAGGACCAGCCGAGTTGCTGCGCGAGGAGTGGCGTACACACCACCGGCAAGCCATGGGCCGCCGCCTCATGCACCTTATGGGGAATGCCGCCCGCAAAGCGGGTTGGGGCTACGAAAACGCGGCTGCGGTCATAATAGGGTCGAAGATCGTCGACCTCCCCGATAAACCCTATCCCCTGCCCGGCAATTGCGCGCAAGCTCGGCGCCTCAGCGCGGCCGCAGGCGAGCAAATCAATCCGGTCCGGCAGAAGGGCGCGGAGGCGTGGCATAATTTCGCGCGCAAACCACAGCAGCGAATCCACATTCGGCGAGTGATCATCGGTCAACCGCCCGACGAACAACAAATCGTGGCGCTCGGCAAAGGGGCGCGGCGTGGGGTCGGGCACGAGCCCATGGCCCACGATCTGAACATCGGCAAACCCGGCAGCCCGAAAATGCGCGGCTTCGGTTTCAGAAACCGTCAAGACGCGCCGGGCAGGGCGGGCAAGATCAAGCTCCGCCCCCACCGCGCGTTCCGCCTGTTGAATCGCAGGCGTGAGGTCGAAGAGGCGCGCGCGCGTCAATTCCCGCAACGCGAATACCGCCTCGGCATCATAAATCAGGGTCGCCGCGCCCAGCAGCCCCGCATGTTTCGCCATCAACCGCCCAAGCTCGGCCATATTATGCGGGCGGCTAACCAGAACCGCGTCGTAATAGCCGCGTCGCGCCTCTAAAAACGCTTCGAGCCCGCTGCGTCCCCGGCCCATGGCCACTTCCACCGTTGGCGGCAGCGCGGCATAGGTTTTGTCCCAATCCTCCGTCGGCACCGCCATTGGATAGAAGGTTACGAACCGGCCCGTTCCCGCGAGATGGGTGATAATATCGCGGGCGCGCGGCAATCCGGCCCCCAGCGAGGGCAGCGGTACTTGATCGTCGATCACCAGAATCCGCGCGGGTTTGGGCACGGAGAGCCCCGACCGCATCCGCGCCCAAAGCTCTTGCCCCGACCCGGCGGTGCGGTGGCCCGCTAAAACGCTGCGATGTTTTTGCTCAAACAGCCCCTGGTTGCGCTGTTGCAGCGCCAGCGCCGTTTCGCTTTTTTGGGCACTACCAAACTCGAAATGATCAATAACCGCGCGGGGCTCGTAGACCACACGCAGGCCGCGCTGCCAGAGCCGCAGGCAGAAATCGGTCTCCTCGTAATAAGCCGGGGCGAAGCGATCATCGAGCCCGCCCATCGCCTCGAATGCGTCCCGGTTGAACAGCAGAAACGCCCCCGAGGCATAGTCCACGTCGCGGCGAAACATCGCTTCCCCAGCCTCGGGCAGCAGATCGCGGCCATAGCCGAGGCAACTGCCATCGCGCCAAATGATGCTACCCGCCTCCTGCAACCGGCCGTTCGGTAGCACAATGCGCCCGCCGACCGCCCCGATATCCGGGCTGCTCTGTAAGGTGGCGAGCGCCGCCGCCAAACTGCCGGGGCGCATTACCGCGTCATTATTCAGCAGCACCACCCGAGGGGCGCGGCACTGGGGAACGGCGAGGTTGACCGCCCGCAAAAATCCCAGATTGTCGCTCTGCGGTAACAGGGTTACCCCCTCCACCCGCGCCAGCAGCGCGCTGGTGGCATCCGTCGAGGCATTGTCGACGATGACCACCTCCAGCGGCACCTCGGTTTCCGCCGCCAACGCGCTCAGGCAGGCGTGGGTGAGTTCGGCCTGATTCCAGAGCACCAGAACGATCGAAACCTCAGGCCGTGCCGCACGGGGCAGCCGAAGCGGGGTATCGCCGGCCATAAAATCGGTCAACGCCGCGGTCTTTTGAGCGCGAAAGGCGGCTTTCGCGGCAAGAAGATCGGGGGCCTGGGCCGAGCCGCCCTGCGGTCTCAGCAGGCGACGCCGCAGGGCCAAAAGCGCCGCCCCCAGCGGCAGGGCCAATAATTTCGAGCGCAGCCACAGCTTCACCCGCTGCTTGAGGCCCGCCCCCTGCAAGAGCCGCAAGGGCGCGGTAACACGCCACGAGCGCGAGGCGTAGATTTCGGCAAGGGTCCGCTCGAACCGTCGCCGTTCCTCCTGCCGATCTAACAGAAGCTCATCAATCCGCTGGCGTAAGCGCGCCGTCTCCGCGTCGGATGGGGCGGCGAACCCGCGCCCCAACGGCAAGCAAAGGTCCGATACAGCCCGTAAATTGCCATCGGATACGGCGTTTAACGCTGCGGGAAGCGCGCCGGTCAGAAGCACACGCCCCGCTGGCCCCAAGTCGAACGCCAAGCCGGGGATGGGCAGATCGCGCCCTGGCGGAAGCACCCAAAGCGCCAGCCGCTCACGGTCCAGCGGGTGTTCGCTCCCCTCAAGACAATCGACGAGGTGGAGGGGCGGACCGTCCGCCGGGCGCGTCTCCCCCGCAACCGCGCGCCAGAAAACTTGCGCCGCCCCCTTAAGCGTTACCTCGGTCGGCGCTAACGTCAGAAGAAGCCAGCGGACGAGGGGAACAAAGGCACGGCGGTCGCCCTCCGGCCTTACATCCTCGGGCAGAGGGCGGGAAAGCCAGGCGACCTGCGCCAGAACATCGGCCGACAGGCCATCGTGCGGAGGGGGGGAGGAATGCATCACGCCGCTAGGTTTATGCTAAGCCCCCGCCCTGGGTCAAACGGACCTCGCCGGGCACCGCCATATTTCAACAAAATCCCGGCTTCACGAACGCGGTGCAATTGTCAGGCTGATCTCGCCCAGCCCGGCAATACCGCCCGTCACTTGGTCGCCCGGCACCAGCGGCCCCACCCCTGCCGGAGTTCCCGTCATGATGAGATCGCCGGGTTGCAGCGTGACCGAGCGCGATAGAAACGCAATAACATCCGCCACCGGCCAAATCATATCGGCAAGGTCGCCGGTTTGCTTTTCGACCCCATTCACCGCAAGCCAGATCCGGCCCTGCTTGGCGGTTGCGCCACTCTCCACCCGATGCAGCGGCGCAATTGGTGCCGATAAATCGAAGCCTTTCGCAAGATCCCAGGGCCGACCCGTGGCTTTCGCCGCACCCTGCAAATCCCGGCGCGTTAGATCGAC
>NZ_JBILQX010000219.1:0-5148 GCF_044372965.1 Elstera sp.
CGACCCCGCGCGTCCCTATATTCCGCGCTCGCAACGTCCCGAATGGGCGCTCGTCGGGCTGCTGGGTCAGGTTCCCATGCTGACCGGCCAGCCGCGCGGCGACCGCTGGCGCGTGATGCGCCCGGTGTCGGACGCCGTGACCCTCGTTTACATTCGCTAGGAACCATCCCCATGCACACGCAACTTCTGTATCCGGGCGCAAGCCCGGATGACGGGACCGGCACCGTTTTGCGCGATGCCGCCTTTATCCTCAATAATATGCTGCTGCGCCTCGCGGGCTCGTCCTGGCGGCAGCCGGTGCTGTCGACGGTCAGCGCCCCGCCGCTCACGCCCACGCACCAGCAGCGCTGGCTGATCGGAGCCACCCCAACGGGGGCTTTCGCAGGCAAGGCGGGCCAGATCGCCGAATGGGTGGGAACCCCGGCGGGGGCCGCGCCGGTGAATGCCTGGAGCTTCGAGCCGCCGACCGACGGGGCTTTCGTCATCGATATCGCCGCCGCCAGCCTCTTGCGCTGGGATGGGGCGGCCTGGGTCGCGGCGCTTGGTGACGGCGCGGTCGATTGGGGGGCGATTGTCGGAAAACCCGATTTTTTTCCGCCCGCGACCCATAGCCACGCTTTCCCCGACTTAACCGCCATCCCGGCCTTGGTATCGGCCTTGGCGGGTTTGGGCGGCGACGGGCTTTTGAGCAAGAGCGGCGCTAACCTGACAACCCTGCTGGCCACGGCCTTTGGTCTCTCGCTGCTGGGCGCGCTCGATGCCCCGGCGGCGCGCGGGCTGCTCGGCTTGGGCGCGGCGGCGCTGCTTGGAACCTCGGGCGCGGGCGGGGTGGTGACGCGCGGGGCGGACCTCAAAATTCCCCCGAGCGATCTTCCGGCGCTCGTCTTCGGCAGCACTTTCGATGCGTCATCGCAAAGCGAAATGCTGGCGCTGACCGCCGTTAAAGGCGACGTGTGCCGCCGATTGGACGTGAACGAAACCTTTTACCTCAGTGCCCCGCCCGCGAGCAGCCTCGCCAACTGGAAAAAAGTGCTGGTGCCGCTAACCTCGGCGATCACCAGCGTCCTCGGCCAAGGCGGGCCGGATGTCACCATTCCGGGCATGCCCACGCTCGCCGGGCCCATCGATAGCGCCGATGAACTGCCGCTCTACGATGCCTCAAGCGGCTCCCACCGCCGCGTTAGCCTCGCAACCCTGCTGGCGGGGAGCACGAGCCTCACCAGCGCCGCGCCCTCCGACATCGGTACGCTCGCAGCGGTCGGCACGGCCACCACGGCGGCGCGGGCGGATCACGTTCACAAGCTGCCGACGACAGGGGTTGCGGCAGGGACGTACACGAATCCGACGCTGACCGTTGATGCCTTCGGGCGTCTAACCAGCGCGAGCAATGGCAGCTTGAGCAACGCTGCCGTTATCCAGCCCTATTACGGGGGAGTGGTTACCTCCAACGTGTTGCCGATTGACGCGATGGCGATTTCAGTTTCGCGCTTCTATCGCTTCTTTCTGGATACGAACCCTGGGCAGGACACGATCACGATCCGGCTTCCCGCTTTACCCCCCTCGGGTCCGTCAGGCGGTTGGGTTGAATTGATCGTTTGTATTGTTCAGCCCCAATCTTTTAAGGGGTCGAAGTCGGTAATCTTCCAAGGGCCGGGCGGCACCGGAGTCACCTGGGAAAATAGCCTGATCCCGCCGATTAATCTCGGCACTTTTGCTGAGACCTATTTCGTCTTTCGGGGTGGGTCGCTCGATGCGCAATGGCGTGGGCGAGCGATGGACGCGCCAGGGGCGGGTACGACGTTCTTCAACGGCATCCTGTCCGGCGGCTCGATCCTCAATGCTCGCCTCGTCGGCATCCGGGAGGAAAAACAGGTTCGGGTCGATGTGCCTGCGACGGCAACCCTGCCCCCGATCACCAGCCACAATACCTATCACTATCGCCTGACCGGCAATGCAACTCTGACCCTGCCAGCGCGCCTGACTAACGCAAATTGTATCGTTGGCGTGACCCTCATCATCGATCAGGACGGCACGGGCGGGCGCACGCTGACCCTCAACGCACCCGCAGGCGAGACGATCAAATGGCACGGCGGGGCGATGGGGGCCATTGCAACCGGCCCGAATACCCGCACCCGCATCGCCCTCAGCGCCGCCCAAGGGGAAACCCGTTGGGATGCCGCCATCGTCTATAAGGAGGCGTAACCATGCTGCTTGCAACACGCGCTTGGTTGCCGGTTGGTGATGCGCCGCCAGCATGGGTCACGACTTCCCCTCTGACCGATGCCGAATGGGAAGCCCCCTACACGCAAACGCTGCTGGCGACCGGGGCAAGTGTTTATGCAATCGCCGCAGGCAGCTTGCCGCCCGGCCTTGTGCTGGCAGGCGACACGATCAGCGGCTCGCCGACGCCCGCGCCAAGCGCCCCGGCATGGACCACGCCTGCGGGGAGCCTCGGCACGGCCAGCCAGGGCGGGGGCTTTTCCGTCGCGCTTGCGGCGAGTGGGGCAACGTCCTTCGTGGTTCGCTCCGGCCTGCTGCCCTGGGGCGTGACGCTTGATCCGGCCACCGGCACGCTCGCAGGCACCTTGGCTGTGATCGGCGGGCCGGAGGATAGCCCTGGCCCCCTGCCGGTATGGAGCACGGCGGCGGGTAGCCTCGGGGTGGTTTGGGAGGGGCAGGCGGCGAGCCTCGCCTTCGGTGCCAGCGGGGCAGATACCTATGAGATTGTCGGCGGCATCCTCCCCTGGGGCTTGCGGCTTGACCGCAGCACGGGCGCGCTGACGGGCACCCCGGCGGATATGGGCGGCAGTGGTTTCGAGCCGCTTGAGCCTTACACATGGTCCGCGCCGGTATCGTCCGATCTCGGCACCTACGCCGTGGGGGCAAGCGTCAGTATAACGCAGACAGCAACCCCGGCGGGCTCCTTCTATATCGCCTCTGGTCTGCTTCCCTGGGGACTGCGACTTGCGCGGAGCGGTGGTCTTATCAGCGGCACCGTGAACGCTCAGGCCAACCTTGGAGTTCACGCCTTTACGGTTGGGCTCATCGACCCTGCCGGTCGCTTCGGCAGCCGCGCCTACACCATCACCATTATTTAAGGAGGGCAATCACTATGCCCGAAGTCTTTAATTTCACCGCCCGCGCGACGGCGGCGAGCGGCGCTTTTGCTGATCGGAATTTTTCGATCACGGTCAATAACAGCATCATACAGCGCTTGCTCGCGGTCGGCCCAAGCGGCGCGGCGCGCTCCTTGGGCGCGGGACAGCCGTGGACCTTGATTCCCGGCATCACGGGCGATAGCGCCGATTTTGGCGACCGCTGGCTCGTTTGGGATCAAACCGCAGGCGTTATGCGCGCCTCGCCCGATGCCATCAATTGGTCGAGTTTCGTGCCGACACTGCCCTCGGGCTACACCACCCTCGGTTATTTGCGTTGGCGCGCGGGAGCCTGGTGGTGCGTCGGTTGGGACGGCGCAGCTTTGGCCGTCCTCAAATCGACCGACAGCGGTCAAAGCTGGGCCGTGCAGGGCGCAACGATCCCGTCGACCGCCGACTCGCTCTCTTTCGAGCGGTCGGAGGCGGGGGCATCAATTATTGCAACCGGCACTGAATGGCATTTTCGCGCGAGCGATGGCGCGGCGTGGACGGTGGCGCGCACGACCGGGCACAGCTACAAATTTCAAATCGCCCATCTCAATGGCATCTGGTTTGCTCCCGCAAGCCAAGCCAGCCACCCCGGAATGGCACGCTCAACCGATGGGTCGACCTGGTTCGACCAAAGTAATGCCAGCGTTCTGACGTCCGGTTATTATCGCGGCGCGGCCTACGCCAATGGTGTTCTGCTGGCGCATGCCTATAGCGACACCCAGGCAGGCTATACCACCGATTCCGGGCTGACCTTCCAGGCCCTCACAACCCCATACCCCGCGGCGCCGGGGGCCTATCAGGCCGAACGCCCTATCGTTGCTCAGGGTGGGCGCTTCGTTCTGCTCGGGCCAGGCGGTAGCACCTATCTGCTGAATGCCGTCACCGGCCCTTCTTCAATGCAAGCGCTGCCCGCGCCGCTCAGCGTTCCGGCATGCCTTGCGGTGCGGAATTAGGGGGGGCGGGCGTGGGCGACGATTTACGGGCGGTTCTCGCGGAGATTCAGGCTGGAACCCGCGAAGGCCGAGCCTGGCGGCAGCGGGCCGAGCAACGGCTCGATCAAGCCGCCGAAAGCCTGCATCACCTGTCGCAATCGCTGGCCGAAGTGACCACCGAAATGAAGCTGCACCTGCACTATGGGCAGGAGCGGGTCGAGCGTCTTGAGGAGCGGGTTTCCGCCCTTGAAGATATCGGCCCACCGAAGGCGCCGAAAACTGCAATGGCGGTCGGCGGTGGCGGTTTTTTTGGGTGGCTCGCGGGCGGCGGCTGGGACCATCTCACTCACCTTATGAAGAGGATTTTCCCATGACGGCAGTCACGCTTCCGCGCGGCATCCGCAATCACAATCCCGGCAATATCCGGCGCACAAACACAATTTGGCGCGGCATGGTCCCCGACCAATCGGGCGATGCCGAATTTGTGGTTTTCTTGGAACCGCTCTGGGGCTTACGCGCCCTTGGGCGGGTTTTGCGCACCTATTACGATCTTTACCACTGCCGCAGCGTGGCGACGATTCTGCGCCGCTACGCCCCGCCGACGGAAAATAACACCAACGCTTATATCGCTGCGGTGGCAAGAACCCTGAACGTTGCGCCCGACGCCGAACTTCCCCGGACGCCTGAAACCTGGGTTGGGCTGATGCAGGCCATTGTTCGACACGAAAATGGCGTGGGGGATGCCTACCCCCTCGCCTTGTACCAGTCTGCCGCCGCCCTGGCGTTGGACTGATCTTTCCCCTTCTCTGGCAGGAGATAGCCATGCAGTATCTATTGAGCCGTCTGCAAGAACGCAGCACGTGGTTGGGTTTGATTGCGCTTGCGACCGGGTTTGGCGTTAGCGTCAAACCGGAGGTATCGAATGCGATCATCACAGTCGGCAGTAGTTTGGCCGGGGTGGTTGCGGCCTTGACACCTGAACCGCCCCGAGTTTGCCGGAGACCGTTTGGTTTAAGTTATGCGGCCATGGCTGGTGCGTCCAGCATGGCGTAGTATCGTTCTTCGGCCTC
>NZ_JBILQX010000221.1:0-5119 GCF_044372965.1 Elstera sp.
GCTGGAAGGCCGCAAGGGTCAGCCGCGCTTGAAGCCGCCGTTCCCGGCGGGCGCGGGCCTCTATGGTCTGCCGACCACGGTGAACAACGTCGAATCGATTGCCGTTGTGCCGACGATCCTGCGGCGCGGCGCTGAATGGTTCGCGGCGCTGGGGCGTCCGAACAATACCGGCACAAAGCTTTTCTGCATCTCCGGGCACGTGAATAACCCGTGCACGGTGGAAGAAGAGATGGGTATTCCGCTGAAAGAACTCATCGACAAGCATTGCGGCGGTGTGCGCGGAGGTTGGGACAATCTGCTGGCGGTCATCCCCGGCGGCTCGTCGGTTCCTGTTCTGCCGAAGGCGACCTGCGACACGGTGCTGATGGATTTCGATAGTTTGCGCGCCGAACGCTCGGGCCTTGGCACGGCGGCGGTGATCGTGATGGATCAATCCACCGACATCGTGAAGGCGATTGCGCGCCTGTCGAAATTCTACATGCACGAAAGCTGCGGCCAATGCACGCCGTGCCGCGAAGGCACTGGCTGGATGTGGCGCGTGATGGAACGCATGGTCAAAGGGCAAGCCGACATCGGCGAAATCGACATGCTGGAAGAAGTGAGCCGTCAGATCGAAGGTCATACGATCTGTGCGCTGGGGGATGCCGCCGCTTGGCCGGTTCAGGGGCTCATCCGCCATTTCCGTCCGGAAATGGAACGGCGCATTCTGGAGCGCAAAAGCGTTCCGGCACAGGCAGCGGAATAAGGGGCGGGGTGGGCTATGCCAAAACTAACGGTTGACGGCATCGAGGTCGAAGTCCCAGCGGGCGCGACCGTGATGCAGGCCTGCGAAGCCGCAGGCAAAGAAATTCCGCGCTTCTGCTACCATGAGCGCCTGTCGATTGCGGGCAACTGCCGCATGTGCCTCGTGGAGATGGAAAAGGCCCCCAAGCCAATTGCCTCCTGCGCCATGCCCGCCGCTGACAATATGGTCATCAAGACCGATACGCCGGTGGTCCAGAAGGCGCGCAAGGGGGTGATGGAGTTTCTGCTCATCAATCACCCGCTCGACTGCCCGATCTGCGATCAAGGCGGCGAGTGCGACCTGCAAGATCAGGCGATGGCCTATGGCCGCGATGGCTCGCGCTTCCACGAGAACAAGCGCGCGGTGCCGGATAAGAATTTCGGCCCACTGATCAAAACCTTCATGAACCGCTGCATCCATTGCACGCGCTGCGTTCGCTTCATTTCCGAAGTCGCGGGCGAGCCGGATTTGGGCGCGACGGGCCGTGGCGAGCATATGGAAATCGGCACCTTCATTGAGAAGGCCGTTACTTCGGAACTGTCGGGCAATGTCATCGATCTCTGCCCGGTCGGCGCGCTGACCTCGAAGCCCTATGCTTTTGCGGCCCGGTCGTGGGAACTGCGCAAGACCGAATCGGTCGATGTGCTGGACGCGGTCGGTGCGAATATCCGCGTCGATGTGCGCGGCGGCGAAGTGATGCGTGTTTTGCCGCGCCTCAATGAAGACATCAACGAAGAATGGCTGGCTGATAAGTCTCGCTATTCCGTGGATGGGCTGAAGAAGCGCCGCTTGGATAAGCCCTATGTTCGCAAGAACGGTAAGCTTGTTGCGGTCGAGTGGCCGGAAGCGTTGGGCGCGGTCGCCCATAAGCTGACGCAAACGCCCCCGCAGAAGATTGCCGCGCTCGCGGGTGATTTGGTCGATGCTGAAAGCACGTTCGCGTTGAAGCAACTCTTCACCAGCCTCGGCGTGACCAGCTTCGACTGCCGTACCGATGGCGCGGCCATCGGCGGCGGCGCGCGGTCGGGTTATCTGTTCAATACGGGCATCGCAGGGATCGAACAGGCCGATGTGGTGCTGCTGATCGGCAGCAACCCGCGCTGGGAAGCGCCGTTGCTGAATGCCCGCTTACGCAAGCGCTATCTGACGGGTGCGCTCACGGTGGCTTCGGTCGGCCCGCAGGTCGATCTGACCTATGGCGTCGAAGATCTCGGCAATGATCCGCAGGTACTGGATTCGCTGCTGGAAGGCACGCATCCGTTTGCCGAAGTTCTGCGCGGCGCGAAGAACCCGATGGTCATCATCGGCATGGGCGCGCTGACGCGGGCCGATGGCGCGGCCAATCTGGCGGCAGCGCGCGGGATTGCCGAGGCTTACGGCATGGTGCGCGACGGTTGGAACGGCTTCAATGTTCTGAACACGGCGGCGGGCCGGGTAGGGGCCTTGGACCTCGACTTCCTACCGCAGCCGGGTGGGCGCGATCTCAGCGGTATCCTGGCCGGGGCCGCGTCGGGGGATATCGAGGTCGTGTTCCTGCTGGGGGCTGATCTCGCCGATACGGCTGCGCTGAAAAACGCCTTCGTTATCTATCAAGGCCATCACGGCGATAGCGGCGCTGCCGTGGCCGACGTGATTCTGCCGGGGGCCGCCTATACCGAGAAAGATGCCACTTACGTCAATCTCGAAGGCCGTGCCCAGCGGGCGCAGCGGGCGACCTTCCCGGTTGGCGATGCGCGCGAAGATTGGAAAATCCTGCGCGCGCTCTCGGCCCTCGTCGGCAAAACCCTGCCGTTCGATAACCTCGGCGAGTTGCGGGCATTGCTGGCGCAGACCGCGCCGAGCTTCGCCGCCGTGGGGCAGGTGACGCAAGCCGCCTGGGGGCCGTTCGGGGCCGCAGGCGCGCTTTCGACCGCGCCTTACATTTACGCGATTTCCGATTACTACCGGACCGATCCGATTAGCCGTGCGTCCGAGACGATGGCGAAATGTTCGGCCCTGTTCGTTCACGGGCGTCAGCCCGACGATCTGCTGGAACGGGTTGGGACCTATGGTTGATTTCTGGCAAGATTACGCGCTTCCCACGGCGATTATGGTCGCCAAGATTGTCGCGATTATCGTTCCGCTGCTGGTGGCAGTGGCCTATCTGACCTATGCCGAACGCAAAGTTTTGGCGGTCATGCAGCTTCGGCGCGGTCCGAACGTGGTGGGGCCGTTCGGTCTGCTCCAGCCGTTCGCCGATGGTTTGAAGCTGTTGATGAAGGAAACCATCATCCCGGCGGGGGCGAATCGGGTTCTGTTCATCATGGCCCCGATGCTCACCTTCATTCTTGCGATGTTGGCCTGGGCGGTTATTCCCGTGAATAGCGGTTGGGTCTTGTCCGATATTAACGTCGGCGTGCTGTATCTCTTTGCGATCTCCTCGCTCGGGGTTTACGGCATCATCATCGCGGGTTGGGCGTCGAACTCCAAATATGCCTTCCTCGGCGCGCTGCGCTCGGCAGCGCAGATGGTGTCTTACGAAGTCTCCATTGGCCTCGTGATTATCACGGTGCTGCTCTGCGTCGGTTCGTTGAACCTTTCGCGGATCGTAGAAGCCCAGAAGACGGTCTGGTTCGTCATCCCACTGCTGCCCATGTTCGTGATCTACTTCATCTCGGCTCTCGCCGAGACGAACCGCTCGCCCTTCGATTTGCCGGAAGGTGAATCGGAACTGGTCGGCGGCTATTTCACCGAATATTCGTCGATGACCTTCGCCCTCTTCTTCCTGGGCGAATATGCCAACATGATCCTCATGTCGGCGATGGGCTCGATCCTGTTTCTGGGTGGCTGGCTGCCGCCGTTTGATATTGCACCGTTTAACTGGGTTCCCGGGCCGATTTGGTTTGCGCTGAAAATCTGCTTCCTGCTGTTCGGGTTCCTGTGGGTTCGCGCTACCTTCCCGCGCTTCCGGTACGACCAGTTGATGCGTTTGGGCTGGAAAATTTTCCTCCCCTTCTCGCTGTTCTACGTGGTCCTAGTCGCCGGGGTTCTGGTGGCGTTCGATTGGTTGCCGACGCCGTAAGGCGCGCGCGTTTGGGAAGGGAGACCCCTGTTATGGCATCCTTAGGCGCAACCGCGCGGAGCTTTATGCTCTGGGAACTGCTATCGGGCATGAAGCTGACCTTCAGCTATATGTTCAAGAAGAAGGCTACGCTGAACTACCCCTATGAAAAGGGCTTCATCAGTCCGCGTTTCCGGGGTGAGCATGTGTTGCGTCGTTACGCAAATGGGGAAGAGCGCTGCATTGCGTGCAAGCTGTGCGAAGCCATCTGCCCGGCCCAAGCGATTACCATTGAGGCCGAGCCGCGCGACGACGGTAGCCGCCGCACCACGCGCTACGACATCGATATGACCAAGTGCATCTACTGCGGCCTTTGCCAAGAAGCTTGCCCGGTTGATGCCATCGTGGAGGGGCCGAACTTCGAGTTCGCCACCGAAACGCGTGAAGAGCTTTTCTACAATAAAGCGAAATTGCTCGCGAACGGGGATCGTTGGGAGGTAGAAATTGCCGCCAATATCGCCGCCGACGCGCCCTATCGGTGAGAGCCCGTCATGATCTTGCAAACTGTCGCTTTCTATCTTTTCGCCACGATCTGCGTTGCATCGGGCGTGATGGTGATTTCGTCGAAGAACCCGGTTCACGCGGTTCTCTATCTCATTCTGGCGTTCTTTAACGCAGCGGGCCTGTTCGTGCTGATGGGCGCGGAATTTTTGGCCATGCTGCTCGTCATCGTTTACGTCGGCGCCGTTGCGGTGCTGTTCCTCTTCGTCGTGATGATGCTCGACATCAACTTTACCGAGTTGCGGCAGGGCTTTTTGCAGTATCTGCCCATCGGCGGGTTGATCGGCTTCATTCTGCTGGTCGAACTGCTGCTGGTTTTAGGCTCTTGGGCGGTGTCGCCCGACGCCGGATCGGCGCTGGTAGCGAGTACGGCGAGCGTTGGCGGTACAACCAACGCCCATGCCTTGGGCCGCTTGATCTACACCCATTACGCCCTTCTGTTCCAATGTGCGGGGCTGGTGCTGCTGATCGCCATGATCGGCGCCATCGTGCTCACGCTGCGCGAGCGGGTCGGGGTGAAGCGCCAAAAGATCAGCACGCAGATCGGGCGTCGCCGGGAAGATGCCGTGGTTGTCGTTCAAGTCGAGTCGGGGAAGGGGATTTAACATGGTGATCGGTCTCGATCATTTCCTCACCGTTGCGGCGATTCTGTTCACGCTTGGGATTTTCGGAATTTTCCTCAATCGGAAGAATGTCATCGTTATCCTAATGTCGGTTGAACTGATGCTGCTGGC
>NZ_JBILQX010000047.1:0-22069 GCF_044372965.1 Elstera sp.
CCAAGCTCACGGGATCGTCGATATAGACGGCGGTGGAGGTGGCGATCACCTCGTTATAAATCGCCAGAATGCCGGGAACATCCTCGGCGGTCGCATCGCGGAGTATCATGGGGGCCTCGCTCAAAGCTCGTGCCCCAGCATTATCGGGGCGGGGCAGAAGGTCAATCCTCCTGTCCCTCCGATTCTTGCTGTCTAAGGGGTTAGAAGTCGAGGCGCGTGCGCAGGGTGAATTGCGTGCCTTCGTTACTAGTCTTGCCCGCCTTCAGGCCGGTTGCCGTTTCGATATCGAAGAAGGCGGCGTCGGCCTGAAGCGACAGGCCCGGCGCGAGTTGATAGGCCCCGCCGACGCCGAACACCTTATCGGTCTGGTCGCGCGCGCCCGGCGTTTCGGTGAGGTTTTCGGTGTAGTTGGCGGCGACGGCCCAGGCGCTTGCGACCGTATAAGAGACGCCAACGTTCCAGCCGGTCGTTTCGGCCGTACCGCGTGCCGTTTTGACCTTATTGGTCTCGCCATTATCGAAATAATTGCCGCCGAGGGTAATTGTCTGGCCGGTGGCAACCTCATAGCTCACGACCGTGCCGAGCGAGAGCACCGAGAAATCGCCGCGCGTGGCGATCTTTTCTTTCCCCGTGAGATAGGCGGCGGTCGCTTGCACACCAAAAGCGCCGAACTTCTGCTGCGTGGTCAGGGCGAATTCCATCTCGTCCTTATAGTTCCCGCCGGTCACATCGCTATTGCCGCGCCGATTGCCCCGGCCCGTGTCGCGGTATTCCGGGGTATAGGTCACGCCCGCCTGGAACCCTGCAAAGCGCGGGGTAAGGTAGGAAAGCCGCGTCGCATAGGTATCGCGGTCGAAGTAGAAGAAGCTGTAGTTGCCGAAATTGGCAAAACCGACGACGTCGCCCTGGCCGATTCCAACGTTTGGCGTTGCGGTTTCGAGCTGGGTTGCGACGCCGACATTGTCGCCGAGTTGCACTTGCCCCCAATTATCGCCGCGCAGGTAGATAAACTTGCGGTCGGCTCCAACAACATCCTGATTGGTCAGGCCAGCGCTATTCTGATTGTTGCGCAGGCGCGCATCGAACCCATAGACCAGCCCGTTTTCGGCCTTGGCTTCGGCTTTCAGGTGCAGGCGGTAATCGATGCGGGCTTCCCGATCCTGCACATTGGCCGTGTCATCCTGCATAAACCCAAAATCGGAGCGAACCGAACCGCCGATCGTAACCGTGAAGGGCGCCTTGGTGGTGACTTGCTGCGCAAAAGCGCTGCTGCTGGCGAGAAGCACGCCCGTCAGCGTGCCGAGCAGTTTGAATCGCATGACAATAATCCTTGTGACCGCGTTGCGCTGTAGTCGGACGCAAGCGGTATGTTAACGCCGCTCTTTTCATATAGTAACGTCGTTAAGTTAATCAAGGCCTGGGGAGGAACCGCTTCATGTCGGCTGAATGAGATCCCAGCGGTTGCCGAAAGGGTCTTGGAAAACGGCAACGGTGCCATAGGGTTCGTGGCGCGGGGCTTCCAAAAAAGTCACCCCGGTTGCGGTATAGCGGGCGTAATCGCGGGCAAAATCATCGGTTTCGAGAAACAGAAAAACCCGGCCCCCCGTTTGATCGCCGATCCGGGCGGTTTGCCTGGGGCCATCGGCTTGGGCCAGTAAAATACAGGTTTCCTGCGCGCCCGGCGGGCGGAGTCGCACCCAGCGTTTGCGCGGCGCAACAGGAGTATCCTCGATCAGGGTAAAGCCGAGCGTATCGACAAAAAAAGCAAGTCCGCGCGCGTAATCGGGCACCAGAAGGGCGATTGCCCCAATGATCTGGCCCATCCGATTAATAGGCTTCGTCTACCGCCGGTGCAGGCTTGCCGCGCGTCTTGACCAGTGCGTCATATTTATTGAGGGCGCGGGCCATGGCATCGGAGATCGACGGCGCGCCGGAGGAGAGAACCTGGGCGTCGCTCGTTGTTGGGAGCGCACGGGCTGCCGTTTCGGCGGCCTGGATAGAGGCGGGGTTCGGGGCGCTGGGTTTATTGGCGAGGGTATTATTGACCTCGCGGCGCTCCAGCACCGGCGGCGTGCGCGTGGCGCTGCGGGCGGTGCGTTCGGGCACTTTGAACCAACCGGCATCCTGCGGGGCGTCGGCGGCGGCCACCACGGCGGACGTGTCGATGGCGGGCGGTGCCACCGGAGCCGCTTGCGGGGCCGAGCGTTGCGCTTGCAGCGCGGCCACGCCGGCAAAACCGCTCATCGATTGCGTCGGGTCGGCAGTGGTTTGCCCAGGGATGCCTTGGCCGGGTTGGAGTTGCGCCGGGGCGACTTGGCCCTGACCTTGGACATTCATCATGGCGGCGGCGGGGGTAATCATCCCGCCGGAGGGAATATTCGATTTGCCGATAAACCCAGTGGAGCCTGCGGGCATCTGGGCCGTGGGGCCGCCGACACCGCCCATCGGGCCTTTGCTGGTCAGGGCAATCCGGCCGTTTTCGCTGGGAAGCGTCGCGGCCTGGGCGGCGATTGTCGGTGCGGCGATTGTCGGGGCTGCGGTCGGCACAGCAACGGCAGCGGCAGGGGTTTCGGCGGCAAGCTGTGCTGCTACGATGGGCGCGGGCGCGGTAACGGCGGCCTTGGCATCGGCCAACTGCGGGCGCTTCCCGTCGAGTTCCTTGGCTTTGGCGATATTCTGAACCGCTTCCTTGCCCAGCGGGTCGCCCTTCACCATCGCCAGCATATTGCTGCCGATGTCGCGCCCGGTGCCTTCTTCAATCGTCGCATCGACCATGCTGAGCACAACACCGAGCGGCCCACCATAAATGCCGCCGCCAATAATGCGCGCCGTGGGTGAGAGGGTCGAGCCCGTCAGTTCCCGGTAAATCGTGCCGATGATCGGCAAATGTTGCAGCGGGTTGATCGTATCCAGCACGTCGGCGAAGGTTAGGCCATCGTCGGTGGTTTTGCCGTCGGCTTTGGCTTCGGCCTGAACCTCGGCGGCGCTCGCAACGGTATCGGGCTCATCGACCTTAACCCAACGGGCTTCGGAAAACGGCCGATCGGCAGAGGGATCGATCACCAGTTTCATCGTCATTGAACCGCTCCCCCAAACCGCTAAGCTGCGTTTTCCGCTTGGCCTCGGTCTCTCGGATTCCGAAACCCTGGCCAGGATCAAAGCAAAATCCGGGCCGTCTGCCAAGCTTGGTTATTTCGGGCGAAAACCCCGCGCCTTACAGACTTGTAACGTGAGTTCTATCATAACCTTGTTCGGATTTCTTAGGAAGAAGCGTAAGACGCGCGACGCGCCCGGCGGCTTGTGACAAGCTCGGCGGAATTTACCGAGGTGGGGCCGATAGGCGATTTCTGCCGAGGCGGAAGAAGGAGAGAAAGATGACGGGCGCAATTGCCGAGGCGCTGGCCGAGGTTCGGCAGACGATTGCCGCCGCCGCCGTAGCGGCGGGCCGGGCGGCGGGAGCGGTGACGCTGGTCGCCGTCTCCAAAACCCATGGGGCCGACGCGGTTCTGGAAGCTTTGGCCGCCGGGCAGCGGGTGTTTGGTGAAAACCGGGTGCAAGAGGCGCAGGAAAAATTCCCGGCGCTGAAAGAGGCGCATCCCGATTTGGAGCTTCACCTCATCGGCCCGCTGCAAACCAATAAGGCGAAGCAGGCGGTGGCGCTGTTCGACGTGATCCAGACCGTTGACCGGGAATCCCTGGCCGAGGCCTTGGCGAAAGAAATGGCGAAATCCGCGCGCCGCCCCGCCTGCCTTATTCAGGTGAATACCGGCGAAGAGCCGCAGAAAGCGGGCATTCCGCCGCGCGAGGCTCTGGCTTTCATCGAGCGGGCGCGCACGGTCCACAATCTGCCGGTCACGGGGCTGATGTGCATTCCGCCGGTCGATGAGGAGCCAGCGCTGCATTTCGCCCTGCTGCGGGAATTGGCCCTGAAAGCGGGGCTATCCACCCTCTCGATGGGCATGAGCGGTGATTACGCGGCGGCGGTTCGCTTCGGGGCGACCCATGTGCGCGTCGGCACCGCTATCTTCGGGCGGCGAGACTAGGCGGTGGGTGCTTCAATCCTGTGGATCGTCGAGCCCGATGCGGCTTTGCGCCCGATTCTCGCGGCGGCGGTCGATGGGATGCTGCCGGAAGCCTGTGTCGCCGAAACCTTGCCGGGCGCGCCGGTGCCGCTGGGCGCGCTGGTGCTCTCGCTGCGGGCGGGCGAAGATTGGCCCGCGTGGCTTGCGGGGCAGCGCGTGCCGGTGGTGGCGCTCGTCGCGAAAGGCGAGACCCGGCTTTGGCCGGCGGGCTGGGAGGTGCTCGAAAAACCCCTGCACCCCGCCAGCGTGCGCGGGGCGTTGCGCCGGGCATTGGACGCCTGCACGGTGGCGACTGAGGCGCTTGCGCTGCCGGGGGGCAGCTTATTGCTCACCCAACGCCTGCTGCGCGGCCCCGATGGCGAGGCGCGGTTGACGGAGAAGGAAGTAGCCCTGCTGCGCTATCTGCTGCGCGCGGCGGCACCCGTCCCGCGCCCGCAACTTCTGGCGGAAATCTGGGGCTATCAGGCCGATACGCCGACGCGCACGGTGGAAACCCATCTCTATCGGCTGCGGCGGAAAATCGACGGTCTGGGATTGCCGCTCGCGCTCGTGGCGACGGGGGATGGAATTGAAGCGCGCGTTGGATAGGATTTCCTCCTTTGCGCGCTTGCAACGGCGCGGCGCATGCCCTAGCGTCCCGCAAACTGCCGGGCGTCGATGTTCGGGCAGGCCCCGTCTTGCGTCGCGGATTGGGTGAAGTGAGTTCGTTCGGAAAAAGGATTGGATCGGTCATGCGCGCCGTTTCCCTGTTAAGTGTGCTGCTGATCGGCACGGTGCTAACGGCTTGCGGCGGGATTCTGCCGCAGGGCGAGGCGAGTTACCCGAAAACCGAAGACGAGCGCGACGCCGAGCGCTTCGGCAAAGTGACCGGCGAAGACGGCATTGTGCTGTTCGGCGGGCGCAATCTGCCGCGCGGTGGCGAAAGCGGCACCGGAATCGGCGTGAATACCTACCTGTGGCGCGCGTCGCTCGATGCGCTGTCGTTCATGCCGCTCTCCTCGGCCGATCCGTTCGGCGGCGTCATCATCACCGATTGGTACAGCCCGCCGCAAAACCCGAACGAGCGGGTGAAGGTTACGCTCTATGTGCTCGACCGCGATCTGCGCGCCGATGGCGTGCGCGCTGCCGTGTTCCGGCAAGTGCTGGGCGGGGCGGGTTGGCAGGATGCGGCGGTCGATCCGCGCACCGGCACTGACCTTGAAGACGCCGTGCTCACGCGCGCGCGCCAACTGCGTATCACTAATCTGAACCGCAAATAATTCGTACCGAACGAGACCCATGGCCCGCTACGCAACCAAAGAAACCGAAGCCAAATGGCAAGCTGCCTGGGCCGATCAAAACGTCTTCACGGCCAAGATCGACCCGAGCAAGCCGAAATATTATGTGTTGGAGATGTTCCCCTATCCGTCGGGGCGTCTGCACATGGGCCATGTGCGCAATTACGCGATGGGCGATCTGACGGCGCGCTATAAGCGTGCGCGCGGCTTTAACGTGCTGCACCCGATGGGCTGGGACGCTTTCGGCCTTCCGGCAGAAAACGCCGCGATGCAGAACAAGCGCCACCCGGCGGAATGGACCTACGCGAACATCGATTCGATGCGCGCCCAGTTCGGGCAGTTGGGCGTGTCCTTCGATTGGGAGCGCGAGCTTGCCACCTGCCACCCGCAGTATTTCCGCCATGAACAGAAGATGTTCCTGGATTTCTGGAAAAACGGCCTCGCCTACCGCAAAAAAAGCTATGTGAATTGGGACCCGGTCGAAAACACCGTGCTCGCTAACGAGCAGGTCGTGGACGGCAAAGGCTGGCGCTCCGGCGCGCCGGTGGAGCGGCGGGAACTGAACCAATGGTTCCTCAAGATCACCGAATATGCCGATGATCTCTTAAACGCGATCACGACGCTGGACCGCTGGCCGGACCGCGTGCGCGTGATGCAGGAAAATTGGATCGGCAAAAGCCAGGGCGCACAGCTTCAGTTCGCGCTGACTGAGGCGAGCCGCAAACCCGGTTTTGACGCGGTGGAAGTCTACACCACCCGCCCGGATACTTTGTTTGGCGCGTCCTTCCTCGCCATTGCCGCCAATCATCCGCTCGCGCTGGAGCTCGCGAAGAGCGATGCCGATGCCGCCGAGTTTATCGCCGAATGCAACCGCCTTGGTACGTCCGAAGCGGTGATCGAACAGGCAGAAAAGCTGGGGTATCGGACCGGGCTGTTCGTGCAAAATCCCTTCGTGCCGGGCCAGGAACTGCCGGTCTATTTGGCGAACTTCGTGCTGATGGAGTATGGCACCGGCGCACTCTTCGGCTGCCCGGCGCACGATCAGCGCGATTTCGATTTCGCAACGAAGTACGATCTGCCCATCGTGACCGTGGTGCGCCCGCGCGATGCTGACGCTGACTATACGGTCGCTAAAGGGCCGTTCACGGACGATGGCATTCTCATTAACTCCGGTTTCCTCGATGGGCTGACCGTCGCCGACGCCAAGAAAGCCGCCTGCGACCATATCGAAAAACTCGGTATCGGCACGGTGAAGACGCAGTATCGGTTGCGCGATTGGGGCGTAAGCCGTCAGCGCTACTGGGGTTGCCCGATCCCGGTCATTCATTGCCCCACCTGCGGGCCGGTCGCCGTTCCCGACGATCAGCTTCCCGTCACGCTGCCCGACGATGTGACCTTCGACGCGCCCGGCAATCCGCTGGACCGGCACCCGAGTTGGAAGCATGTGACTTGCCCGACCTGCGGCGGGGCGGCGACGCGCGAAACCGATACGCTGGATACCTTCTTCGAAAGCTCCTGGTATTTTCTGCGCTTCGCCTCGCCGCGGTCGGAAGAAGCGTTCGATAAGGAAGCCGTGGACTATTGGCTGCCGGTCGATCAGTACATCGGCGGCGTCGAGCATGCGGTTCTGCATCTGCTTTATTCGCGCTTCTTCACCCGCGCGCTCAAGCAGTGCGGCTATGTGGATATGAAGGAGCCTTTCGCCGGGCTCTTCACCCAGGGCATGGTCTGCCACCAGACCTATAAGTCGGCGGACGGCCAATGGCTGTTCCCGACCGATGTGCGCCAGGACGAAGCCGGGGCCTTCATCGAAATCGCTACCGGGCAGGCCTCCACACCGGGCCGGGTGGAGAAAATGTCGAAGTCGAAGAAAAACGTCATCGACCCCGATGAAATCATCGCCGCCTATGGGGCCGATGCCGCGCGCCTGTTCGTGCTGTCGGATTCGCCCCCGGAGCGCGATTTCGAATGGACCACGGCGGGCATCGATGGCGCGTGGCGCTACGTGAACCGCCTGTGGCGCTTGGCGACCGAACCCGCCGCCGATAAACCGCTGGCCCCCTATGGCGCGTCGCAGCCGGAGAAGATCGAGGGGGCGGCGGATAAGCTGCTGCGCTTGACCCATAAGACCATCCGCGATGTGACCGATGGGCTGGAGCAGTTCCACTTCAATAAGTCCGTCGCCCTCATCCGCGAACTCACCAACGCCACCGAAGATCTGACCGGCGCAGACGTGGCCAGCGCTTGGGTCCGCCGCTTCGCCCTGGTGACGGTCATCCGCCTCATCGCGCCGATGATGCCCCATGTCACCGAAGAAATTTGGGCGTACCTGGGCCATTCGGGCGAGGGCATGCTGGTCAATCAGCCGTGGCCGAGCTTCGATCCGGCGCTCACCGTCGATACCAGCGTCACCATCGCCCTTCAGGTGAATGGCAAAATGCGCGGAACGCTGGAATTGCCGCGTGATATCACCCAGGCGGATGCGGAAGCCGCCGCCCTGGCCGATCCCGCCGTGCAACGTAGTCTGGAAGGCCGCGCGCCGAAGAAAATCATCCTCGTGCCGAACCGTCTTATCAATGTCGTCGGGTAAGAAAATGGAACCGTCAGGGGCGTTGCCCCCGACACCCCCAGCCAAGGGGCTTGCCCCTTGGCGATCCCATTTATTGTCACAACTAATATTCCTGATGGTTAGACGTTTAGCATCGATCAGGAAATGGGATTCTCAAGGGGCAAGCCCCTTGAGCGGGTGGCCCGCGCGTTTGACGCGCAAAGCGCGTCGGGGGGGCGGAGCCCCGATCTTGCTCGCAGCCGCTCTCTCGCTGTCCGCCTGCGGCTTCCAGCCTTTGTACGGGCGGGGCGACGGGCAGGTTACGACAGAGACTCTCCAGCAAATTCGCATCAATCCGATTGCTGATCGGCCCGGCCAAATCTTACGGGGGTTGCTGCAAGATCGATTGCAGCCGAAGGGGTTGGAGCGGGCGCGGTATAGCCTCGATATCAGCCTATCCGAGGGGATTTCGGACGTCGCGGTGCGGCGCGATGCAACTTCCAGCTATTCGCGGTTGATTCTGAATGGCGGCATGGTGCTGACCGATTTGGAGACGCGCAAGACGGTGCTGTCGGAACCCGTGCGCTCGGAAATTGGCTACATCAACCAAGAAGGCGGCTATGGCACGTTGCTGGCGCAGAATGAAGCGCGGGAACGGGCGGTGCAGGATTTGGCCAATATCATCAGCCTGCGCCTGTCGGCCTTTTTGGCCCAGCGCGGGCAAGCCAAACAGTAGCTTTCCATGAAGCTTCCGCGCGGGGGTTCCGCCGAAGCGCTGCTGAAACAGGCGGGCTCGCCCTTGCGCGCGGCTTTGTTCTTTGGGCAGGACGCGGGTTTGGTGCGCGAGCGGGCGGCGGCGCTGGTCACGGCGGTGGCGGGCAGTAAGAACGATCCGTTTCGCGTTGTTGAACTCTCGGTTTCAGCCCTTAAAGACGATCCGGCCCGGCTGAACGACGAGGCGGCGGCGCTGTCGCTGGTCGGCGGGCGGCGGGCGATCTGGTTGCGCGATGCGAGCGATTCCGGGCTGACGGCGATCCTGAAAGCCTTTCTCGAAAACCTGCCGGGCGACGCGGTGATTGCCATTGAGGCGGGGGATCTTGCCGCCAAATCCTCCCTGCGCAGCCTATGCGAGAGCCACGCGGCGGCGGTGGCCGTTCCTTGTTATCACGATAGCGGGGCCGATCTTGGCCAAGTCATCCAAGAGACGTTGCGCAAAGCGGGGCTGACGCCGGACCCGGACGCGCTCGCCTATCTCACCCAACATTTGGGCGGCGACCGCATGATGAGCCGGTCCGAACTTGATAAGCTTACGCTGTATCTGCACGGGCAAACGCGGGTAACGCTGGCGGATGCGCAGGGGTCGGTCGGCGATAGCGCGGTGCAATCCTTGGACGATGTGATCCAGGCGGCGCTTGATGGGCGCACCGAGGCGCTCGATTTGGCCTTTCGCCGGGCGATGATGGACGGCGAGTCGCCCGTGGGGATCATGCGCATGATGATTCGGCAGATGCAGCGGCTGCATCTGGTGGCGGCGCAGGTGGCGGGCGGCAAGAGCCCCGATGCCGCCATATCCGGCCTCCGCCCGCCCGCCTTCAAACGCGATGCCGAGCGTCTGTCGCGGCAAGCCCGCTTCTGGCCCTTACCGCGCGCCACAGCGGCGCTGGGGCGGCTGATGGAGGCGGAAGCCCAGTGCAAAAGCTCCGCCCTGCCCGATGAGGTGATGTGCGCGCGGGCGCTGCTCGAAGTCTCCGAGAACGCCCGCCGTCAGCGGCGCTGACGGCGGGCGTCGCCTGGTCAGCCTTTTTCGGCTTTCAGCTTTTTGCGGTATTCCTCCACGGGAAGCCCGCCGACGCCCCAATGCTCCATCTCGACCTCGTCGATCACGACGAAGGTGGTCGCGGGGTTTTTATTGAGCACTGTCACCAGCAGATCGGTAACGCCTTTAATCAGCGCGGCCTTTTGGTCGGCGGTCGCGCCTTCCTTGGTGATCTTGATATTGACGTAAGGCATAGCGCGGTTTCCTTCCGGGGTTAAGCGGCCTGCTCTTCGGCGTGAAAGACTTTGGAGATGATCTGCCAGCGTCCATCGAGCTTAATCAGGCTCAGCAGATCGATGAAATGTCTCGTCCCAATGGCACACGTCACCGTTGCGATTGCCGTGACCGGCCCGGCAAAGGCAATCGAGACGATGCGGTCGCGGCGGGGCTCATTCCGGCTGGCGGGGGCCGGGCGCGCGTCAACGACGGGGAAATAGTCGTCCATCGTTCGGTAGAGCAAACTGCCATCGGAGGCGCAGACATACTGGGCACGCGGGTGGAACACCTGCCGCAGCCGCCCGGTATCGCTAAAATAGAGCCCGTCGAAATAGGTGTTCAGCACGGGCACGACTTCTTGGAAAAGCGCGCTCATGCGGCAAGTCCTTCGGCTTGCAGGGCGGCCTTTACGCTACTGCGGGCTTTTACGCGCGCAACGAAGGCCTCAAGCTGCGGCCACCGTGTAAGCCCGATCCCGGTCGGGACTGCCCAGCCCGCAACAACGAAGGCGTAAGCGTCGGCGACGGTAAACTGAGGGCCGGTAAGATACTCCCGGCCATCGCTCAGCAGAGCTTCGAGCCAGTCGAAACACTTGCCGATGGCGGCGGGCGCGGCGTCTTTAGCCGCTTGGGAGGCGGTTGCCGAGAAGAGGGGGCCGAAGGCTTTATGAAGTTCGGAGGCGGTAAAGTTCAGCAGTTCCTGCACACGCGCACGGGCGAGCGTACCCACCGGCGGCGCGAGCGTGGTCGCCGCCGCACTATCGGCAATAAACTGGAGGATCGCCGCGCCTTCGGTGAGCACATCGCCGCTCGGCAGTTGCAGGGCGGGGACTTGGGATTTCGGGGTAATGCTGCCGAAAGCCGCGCCGCTTGCGGTAGTCTTCGTTGCAAGATCAACCCGTTCGGCCGCGAACGGCTTTGCCACTTCGTGCAGAATGATGTGGGAGGCAAGCGAGCAAGCGCCGGGGGAATAGTAGAGCTTCATTATCGTTGGTCCTTTCAGATGCAGGGAGACCGACGCCTGGATAACGCATAGATTACCTTTTGAAACTAGAGAACCTTTGGTTATGATGGTTTTCGAGTATCCAATCGGTAACGCGAGTTTGGCCTATGCCCTTGAAACGCCGCAAAAATCAGTCGCCAGCCCCCCTGCCAAGCTGCCCGCTGTTCGCCTGCATGTCGCTGATCGGCGGGGCGTGGACGCCCAATGTCATCTGGTATCTCAGTGGCGGTCCGCGCCGGTTTAGCGAGTTGCGCGCCGATATTCCGGCGATCTCGGCCAAGGTGCTGACGCAAAGGCTGCGGGATATGGAGGAAAACGGCCTCCTCACGCGGACGGTTATGCCGACCTCGCCGCCGTCGGTCGATTACGCGCTGACCGATCTTGGGCAGGAGTTAGTCCCGGCGATTGCGGCGATCGTCGATGTGGGCGCGCGGCTCAAGCAGCGCAAAGCCGCCGCCGAGGCACAAGAATACGCCGCCTAAGGCTGAAGCCGCGTAAGAAACGCCAAAACATCCGCGCGCGCTGGGGCAAGGAAGCTCAAGGCTGGGCTCATCGCACCAATGATGCCGCTATGGCTAACGCTGGGATAGAAGATCGTCTCCACGGGCGCACCGGCGGCTTTCAGCGCGGCGGCCAGGGTTCGGCTGTTGCGCGGGTATACGGTACTGTCGGCCTCCCCATGGAGCAGGAGCAGCGGCGGGGTGTCGGCGCGGATATGGCCGATGGGCAGCGCGGCCCGGCCCACCCGGTCATAGTCGAGAATCGTCCGGTACGGCTCGTCGGGCTCGAAATCTGCTGGGGCCGCGAGCGCGATTACCCCCGCCACCGCCTGCCGGTCGGGGCCGAGATAGTCGGGGTCGAGCGCCAGCATCAAAACAATATGGCCGCCTGCGGAATGGCCGACTAGGACCAATGGTGTTTCGGCGCCCCAAACCGTGCGGGCATAGCGCACCGCCGCCGCCGAATCGTTGAGGAACTGCGGATAGCGCACCTCGGGGAAGAGGCGATAATCGGGAATGGCGACCCGGTAGCCCGCCTCGGCTAGGCTTTGGCCGATAAAGCGGTAATCTTGCCGCTTTCCATCCTGCCAACCGCCACCGTAGAAAAAGATCACGCCCGGTCTGCCCGTCGCGGTTCCGGGGCTTGGGGTATAAAAATCCATCTTGCCGCGCGGTCCGGGCTGAAAGACGATATCGTTTTGCACGGTATAGCCCGATTGCGGGGTCAGCGCGTCGAGCATCTGAAGACCGTTGCAGCCTGAGACCAGACCGGCCAGCAGGACTCCCGGTAAGCGTCGCCACAGGGGGCGGGCGCATATTTGGCGAATATTCATCATTTCCTCATACGCTCCGCCGAACCCAGTGGATGCGAGGGCGGTGTATGACAGAGAAAGGATGATCCTTTTGCCGGTAGATTTTGTTTCCGCTTGGTTTTTTGTTAAAGTAACGAGATAGTGCGAGGTGTCGTATAAACCTGACCCGGGGATATGCGACGCGCGTGCGCCCCAACTTTTTGGCGATACCCTATGTATTCCGACAAAGACCGCGAAATTCAGCGGAAAATGATGGAAAGCAAAATGCAGCGCATCGACATTGATGTTGATCGCGCGCGTATTGCTGCGGCCACAGGGCGCGTAGCCGAAGTTGATCGGATTGTGCGCAATGTTCGCGGTCAACTTCAAGATAAAGCCATCGCTCGCGAGTATTTTGCTAAAATCAGCGAAGCGATCAAGGCTATTTCGCTCGATGCGAATATGAAATTGGTCGATACATCACTAGAACAGGCGCGCGAGTTTGCTTTGCAGCGCCTTGAAGGTAAGAAGCAAGAAGCCGTTAAAATCGCCAAAGAGCATATGCTGAAGGCGATGGAGCTTGGCGCTGCCCAAACCTTCAAAGACCTAGTGCTGAAAAAGATCGACCTGATCTCGATGACCGGCGGTCACCGGCAGGAGGGGCCGTCGAAGGCGAAGCCCGCCGAGGCCATGCCGAAGATCGCCAATGTGGCAAAGGGTGAGAAACGCAACTATACGCGGTTCAGCGAGCCTAAATTGCAGGTAAAACTAGCGGATAAGGTTTTTACGACAATCGACTGGTCCATCGGCGGGTTGTTGATCGCCAATTACGACGGTGATTTGGATCAGGGTGGCGAAACCCAAGCAAACTTCTGTCTCGTCGGCGGCGACCGGAACTATACGGCGACCATTCGCGTTGTTCGGTTAGACTCGCGGCACAAGACCCTTGCCGTGCGCTTTACGCGCTCGACGATGGACGCCTTGGAGTTTTTCCGGAATTTGATGAAACAGCACGCCCAGCGGGCCGTATAGTCCGTTTGGGTTTGAGCCGGCGTCTCTTGGGGTGCCGGTCAGCCTCTCTTTCCCCTTTTGTGGTGCGCCCCCCTGGCCATGAGTGACGTTCGCGCGTTTCCTGCTTCCGATCGGACCACGCTGATTGCCGGTCTCCTGCGTCTAACCGATATTCTATTGGTTATGCTGGTTGCCTATGTTTTGTTCTGGTTTCAGAACGATACGCTGCGCGCACCGCATTATTACCATCAGATCATCGTTTTGGCGGCCTTGCTGACGGCGAATTTCACCCATGTGGCGGGGATTTACCGCCCGGTTGCCTTAGCCTCGACGTCGTTGCAGGTGGTGCGCCTTGCGGCGGCGTGGTCGATGGTGGCGCTGGCGGTGCTGGCCTTCGTCTTTGTCACCGAGATTGCCGAATGGCTGAACCCGACCTGGGCGATGCGCTGGTTTTTTGGCGTGCTGGCGTGCTTTACCGTAACGCGCGTGCTCATTTGGGAGCGCCGCCGCCGGATGCGTCGGCATGGGGATTTAACTATCCGCATCGCCCTGGTTGGCGCGCGCGATTTGGGCCGCAAGGTGCTGGAGCAGTTACGCCAAGACCCTTACGTGCAGGTGGTGGGGGTGTTCGATACCCTTGACCCCGGCGAAACGACGATTGAGGGCGTGCCCTATCGCGGTTCGGTGAAAGATCTTGTGCGCCTCGTGCGCAAAGAGCGGGTCGATGAAATCGTCATCGCTATGATCGACCGCTCCGAAGAGGAAGTGGCGAGCGTACTGGCAAAACTGCGCGACGTGCCGATCAATACGAAGTTTTGCGCCCATACGTTGCGCTTCAATCTGCCCGTGCGCGGCTATTCCACCGTTGGCGGGCTGCCGTTGTTGCATGTGTTCCAGCGCCCGCTGGGGGCCTGGGGGCAGTTGCTAAAGGGCGTGGAAGACCGCGTATTGGGGCTGATCTTGCTGATCCTCGCCCTGCCGGTGATGGCGGTGATCGCTGTGTTGGTGAAACTCGACAGCCCCGGCCCGGTGCTGTTCCGGCAAAAGCGGTATGGGTTCAATAATAACGATATCACCGTGTTCAAGTTTCGCTCGATGCGCAACGATCCGAACCCGGACCCGTCGGTGCCCCAGGCCCAGCGCAATGATCCGCGCGTCACCCGCATCGGCGCGTTTTTGCGCAAGTCGAGCCTGGATGAGCTTCCACAGCTTTTTAACGTTTTGCAGGGTACCATGTCGCTCGTCGGGCCGCGCCCCCATGCCGTCGCCCATAACGAGCATTATGCTGCCGTCATCGACGGGTACCTGGGGCGGCATCGGGTGAAGCCGGGCATCACCGGCTGGGCGCAGGTCAATGGCTACCGGGGCGAGACCGATACGCCGGAAAAGATGCGTATGCGCGTGCAATATGATCTGTACTACATTGACAATTGGTCGCTTAGTCTCGATCTGAAAATCCTGTTGATGACCATTTTCGTCGGTTTTGTGAACCGGAATGCCTACTAAGGGGCACTCGGCACGCAGCGCTGGGCCAGAGGAGCGAGAGCATGGGGCGGTATACTGGACCGGGCAATAAGCCCGAGATCCTGATCGAACCGGGAACTGGCCCGTATCGGCGGCGGCAGCCGGGCGGTTTGGGTCAGATCGTGCGGATTATTCTCGGCTTCTGCGTTCTTGCGGCGGTGATCGCTGGGGCCCTGCTGCTGGTGGCGAGCTTTTTCACGGTTCTGGCGTTTGTAGTGCCGGTTTTGTTGGTTGGGGGGCTGATTTTTGCCCTGGTCAATCGCAACCGGCTGCGCACGATCATCATTCGGCGTCGATAGCGGTTAGGAGAGAGCGTTTCATGGCCCCACGTCGCGTTACGAGCCCCGTTCCCCGCCCGCCGCTGATTGGCGTGACGGCCTGTATTCGCACGGTCGATGGCAGCCGAACGCATACGGTGGGCGAGAAGTATATTCGCGGCGTCACCGATGGTCTTGGCGGCTTGCCCTTTCTCATTCCGGCTCTGGGGGACGATCTCGATATCGGCTCGGTCGTCGGGTGCCTTGATGGCTTGCTGATCACGGGCAGTCTTTCAAATGTCGAGCCACATTTGTACGGGGGCGACCCGTCGGTTCCCGGTACGCTGCACGATCCCGCCCGCGATGCGACCGTCATGCCGCTGATGATTACCGCGCTGACGGCAGGTATTCCGCTATTGGCGATTTGCCGAGGGCATCAGGAACTGAATGTCGCGCTGGGCGGCACGCTGCATCAGCGCGTTCACGAGCAGCCGGGGCGGCTGGATCACCGGGCACCGGGCGCGACCGATCTCGACATCGAATATGGCCCGTCGCACCCGGTCACGCTCACCGAAGGCGGGTTGTTCCAGCAGCTCAATGGCGGCGAGCGGCGGCTGACGGTCAATTCTCTCCACTGGCAGGCCATCGACCGGTTGGCCGATGGCCTGGATGTGGAAGCCGTGGCCGACGATGGCACCATCGAAGCCGTGCGCGTGACCCGGACCGAAAGTTTCGCGGCGTCGGTCCAGTGGCATCCGGAATTCAAAGTGCGCGAAAACCCGTTTTCGCTGGCGCTGTTTGGGGCATTTGGCGAGGCCGCGCGCGCCTATGCGGGCACGCGGCGGCGTACGTAATGGGCGCTGCTGCGGGATGATTGCGCTGGCTTTTTGTAAGAGTGTGGTGAAGCGCTTTTCGCAAGAGAAAGTGGCCATTCTTGCGGGCTCACTCGCCTTCACGACACTTTTAACATTGGTGCCGCTCGCGATTTTGGTCTTTGGCGTCGCGGCCCGCTTCGATGGCATCGGCGATTGGATCGGGCAGGCGCGCGGTATGATCGTGAGCAGCTTCGTGCCGGGGGTCGGCGATACGGTCGATCTGCAATTGACCACCTTCATCAGTAATGCGGCCTCCTTGCCGAGTTTTCTGCTCCCCGCTTTGGGCGTGTCGGTGTTTCTGCTGCTGCTCGAAATCGAAACCTCGTTTAACGCCATTTGGCGGACCGACCGACATTGGTCCTGGGCAGTCCGGTTTTTGGCCTTTATCGCCACCGTCATAACGTTGCCGCTGCTGGCGGCGGCGAGTGGTTGGGCGGTGGGAACGCAGGTTTTGGGCGGCAATGATCCTTGGGTTGCCGGGGTGCGTCATAGCGTGACGCCGTTGATCGGCTTTATCGCCTTCTTCTTCATGTTCACGGTCTTTCCCGCCCGGCGCGTTCATATGGGAGCAAGTGCGATTGGTGCCAGTGTCGCAGCCCTTGCGCTGACCGTCGCCAAATGGATTTTTGTCTGGTATATCGCCGCCGCGCCGATCCAGAATATGATCTACGGGGCCTTGGCGGCCTTGCCCTTGCTGCAGCTTTGGGTGTTCATCCTCTGGGTCCTTATTCTCCTCGGGGGCACCGTTGCGGCCGAGGCACAGGATTGGTTCGAGGCGCGCGGCCAACCCGTGGTTTCGGGTGGCTGAAGGCAGTGGGGGAAGGGCTTTTATGCACCGTTTTGCCAATCCGGCACGGTTTCAGCGCTTAGCGCGGCGGGTTTTGCCGTTTTCTGCCGGAGCGACGGTTCTGTTTCTGGCGCTCGGGCTCTATTTTGCGCTGTTCAACTCCCCCGCCGATTATCAGCAGGGCGAGACCGTGCGGATTATGTACATCCATGTTCCCGCCGCCTGGATGAGCCTGTTCGTCTATGCCTCGATGGCGCTTTCCAGCGCAGTGGCCTTGATCTGGCGGCATCCGCTGGCTGAATTGGCGACGCGGGCGGCGGCGGTGCCGGGGGCGGCGTTTACGGCGCTGTGCTTGGTGACGGGGTCGCTGTGGGGCCAGCCGATGTGGGGCACTTGGTGGGTGTGGGACGCGCGC
The DNA here is from genome assembly GCF_044372965.1 of Elstera sp. Classification (NCBI taxonomy): domain Bacteria; kingdom Pseudomonadati; phylum Pseudomonadota; class Alphaproteobacteria; order Rhodospirillales; family Rhodospirillaceae; genus Elstera; species Elstera sp. Next base: position 17,102 of record NZ_JBILQX010000047.1, read on the forward strand.
CTGACCTCCGTGCTCGTGCTCTTCTTCCTCTATTTGGGCTATATCGCTCTGGTTGATGCGTTCGACGATCCCGAACGGGGCGGCAAAGCCGGGGCGATCTTGGCGCTCGTCGGCGCGGTTAATCTGCCGATCATCAAATTCTCGGTCGATTGGTGGAACACGCTGCACCAACCCGCGAGCGTGCTGCGGATGGGCGGCCCGTCGATGGATGACACGATGCTGCGCCCGCTGTTGCTGATGGCCCTCGGGTTCACCTTTTTTTTCGTCACGTTACTGCTGCTGCGCCTTGAAACCGCCCTGCTGGACCGCAAAATCCGAGCGGCAGAGGAGCGGCTATCGTGAGTGATTTTTGGGCTATGGGCGGCTATGCCGTCTTTGTGTGGACCTCCTACGGGCTGGCCGCCGTTACCCTGGGCGGGCTGATTGGGTTGACGCTGTGGCAACGGCGGGTGGCGCGCGCGCGCTGGAGCAGCCTTAAGGAAGCCAAGCAATGAGCCTTACCTCTCGCGCCAAAACCGCCAAACGCCGCCGCCTCTGGGCTGTCGTGGCCGGGCTTGCCGGATTGGGCGTTGCAACCGCGCTGATCCTCACAGCTTTCTCCGACAATCTCGTGTTTTTCCGCACGCCGAGCGATATCGCTGCCGGAAAAGTAGAGCTGGAACGACGTTTCCGCCTCGGTGGCCTGGTCGAGAATGGCTCGCTCCAACGCCAAAGCGACGGCACGACAATGCTATTCCGCGTCACCGATACGGCGCAAAGCGTGACCGTAACCTATAATGGCGTGCTGCCCGATTTGTTCCGCGAGGGGCAAGGCGTGGTCGCCGAAGGCAGCCTGAACCGCCAGGGCCTCTTCGTTGCCCGCGAAGTGCTGGCCAAGCACGATGAAAACTACATGCCGAAAGAGGTTGCGGAAGCGCTCAAAGCCTCGGGGCAGTGGAAACCGGGAACCTCTCCCGCGCCGAAATAGGATAAAGACATGCTGATCGAACTCGGTCATTACGCACTGATTATGGCGGGGGTGCTGGCGGCGCTCCAGGCCGGGTTCGGGCTGTTCGGCGCGCAGCGGCGCGACGGTTTCCTGATGGACTTCAGCGGCAGCGCGGCGCTGGCGCAAACGCTGGGCTGTCTCATCGCTTTCGGCGCGCTGATGCACGCTTACGTCACCTCCGATTTTTCGGTGCAGAACGTCTGGCAAAACAGCCACGCCGATAAGCCGCTGCTCTATAAGATCACCGGCGTTTGGGGCAATCACGAAGGCTCGATGCTGCTGTGGATCACCGTCATGGCGCTGTTCGGGGCGGCGGTGGCCCTTGCTGGGGGGCGCATGCCCGCGACGTTGCGCGCCCGCGTGCTGGGGCTTCAGGCGTTGATCTCCTTAGGGTTTTACGCTTTCGTGCTGCTGACCTCGAATCCCTTCGCGCGCCTTGCCGAAGCGCCGATTGAGGGGCGCGGCCTAAACCCGCTGCTGCAAGACCCTGGCCTCGCCTTCCATCCGCCGCTGCTTTATTTGGGCTATGTCGGCACCTCGCTGACCTTCTCCTTCGCGCTGGCCGCTTTGTTGGAACGCCGAGTCGATCCCGCGTGGGCGCGCTGGGTGCGGCCCTGGGCGCTTGCATCGTGGATTTTCCTAACCCTGGGCATCGCGCTCGGGAGTTGGTGGGCCTATTACGAATTGGGCTGGGGCGGCTGGTGGTTCTGGGACCCGGTGGAGAATGCCTCGCTGATGCCCTGGCTCGCGGCAACGGCGCTGCTGCACTCGGCCATCGTGGTGGAGAAGCGCGACAGTCTGAAGCGGTGGACGGTGCTGCTGGCGATTATCGCCTTTGCCTTCTCGATCCTCGGCACCTTCCTGGTGCGCTCGGGCGTGATTACCTCGGTGCATGCTTTCGCCAATGATCCGACGCGCGGGGCCTTCATTCTCGCGCTGTTGGCGGTAATCGTCGGCGGGGCGCTTATCCTTTATGCCCTGCGCGCGGGGTCGCTCGACGGCGGCGGGCTGTTCGCGCCGGTTAGCCGGGAAGGCGCGCTGATTCTCAATAACGTGCTGCTGGCGGTGGCGCTGGTCACGGTGTTTCTTGGCACGCTCTACCCGATGTTTCTGGAGGCGATGGGCCTCGGCACCGTCACGGTCGGCAATCCCTATTATCAGGCAACCTTCATTCCGCTGCTGATCCCGCTGGTGCTGGTGATGGCGGCGGGGCCGCTGATTCCGTGGAAGCGGGCGGATGTGCTGAGTATTCTGATGCGCTTGCGCGTGGCGGCGGTGCTGGCGCTGGCCGCCGCCGGGGTCGCCTATGCCTGGGGCGAAGGCGGGCCGATTCTCGCGCCCATCGGCATTTTCTGCGGCTGCTGGTTGATCTTTGGGGCGGCGACCGATCTTGTCGACCGTTTGCGCGGCCCGAACCCCTGGGCACGCTGGCGGGGATTGCCGCGCAGTGCTTTGGGGGCGGTCATCGCCCACGCCGGGCTTGGTATCAGCATCATCGGCATGAGCGGCGATCTGTGGCAGCAGGATTCGATCCGCGCCCTCACCCCCGGCCAGAGCATGAGCATCGCCGGGTTCGAGTTGACCCTCGATAAAGTCGAACCCGTCCAGGGGCCGAACTTCATCGCCGAACGGGCCACGGTCACGATCCGCAGCGATGGGAAGATTATCGCCACGGCCACCCCGTCGCGCCGCAAATTCAACCGCCCGCCGATGACGACCAGCGAAACCGCCATTCGTACCAATGGGCTGCGCGACCTCTATCTGGCCCTGGGCGAGCGCGACGCTCAAACCGGGGCCTATGCCTTGCGCGTCTATTACAATCCTTTGGTGCCGTGGATTTGGGGCGGCGCGATGGTGATGTCGCTCGGCGGCGCGATTTCCTTGGCGGATCGGCGCTTGCGCTTCGGCGTGGCGCAGACCCGCGCCGCGCGTCCGCGCGTGGGAGCCTCCGCATGAACCGCTGGGGATTGGCGGCGCTGCCGTTGGTGGTGCTGGCCGTGCTGCTGGGGTATTTCGGCCTGCGCCTCACCGATGGCGGCGACCGCGCATTGCCGAGTACGCTAATCGACCGGCCCGTGCCGCCCACCGATCTACCTAGTCTACGCGCCGAGGACGTGCCGTTGACCGATGCCGAGATTAAGGCGCTCGCCGCAAAAGCGCCGCTGCTGGTCAACGTCTTCGCCTCTTGGTGCGTGCCGTGCCGGGCGGAGCATCCGTTTTTGATGGACCTCAAAAAGCAGGGCGTGACCGTCATCGGTCTCAATCAGCGCGATAAGCCGGAGAATGCGAAAGCTTTCCTCGCGGCCCTGGGCGATCCGTTCGCGCGCATCGGTGTCGATGCCAAGGGCACCGCCTCGCTCGAATGGGGCGTTTACGGCGTGCCGGAGACTTTCGTCATCGACCGGGCGGGCAAAATCCGCTACCGCCACGTTGGGGCGATTGACGCCGAGGTGCTGGAAAAGACCCTGCGCCCGCTGCTGAAGAGTCTCGCCTCGTGATTCGCCGTCTCGCCCTTGCGCTGGTGCTGCTCGCGGGTCCGCTCGCCGCGATCGGCCCCGACGAAATTCTGCCCGATCCGGCAATGGAGGCGCGGGCCCGCGCCCTCTCCCGTCAATTGCGCTGCCTCGTCTGCCAAACCGAATCCATTGATGATTCGAGCGCGGAGTTAGCGCGCGATCTGCGCCTGCTCGTCCGCCGTCGTCTGGTCGCGGGCGATAGCGATGCGGCGGTGCTGGACTATGTTCATACCCGCTACGGCGATTATGTGCTGATGCGCCCACCCGTGTCGGACCGCACGGCGTTGCTCTGGTTCGGGCCGTTCCTGCTGCTGATCGGGGTCGGCGGCTTGCTGGTGATCCGGGCGCGCCGCACCAACACCCGTCCTGCTGCGCCTGCGCCGCTCACCGAGGCCGAACGGGCGCGATTACGGAACCTGGAGACCGAACAGTGAGCCTCTTGGTTGCGATTCTTCTGCTGTCGGCGGGGATGGCCCTGCTCATGCTGCTCCCCCTGGTTCGCCGCGCCCCCGCCGACGCGCGGGAGGCCCCGCTGGTGCTCTACCGCGATCAATTGGCCGAGCTTGACCGCGAGCATGAAGGCGGTCGTTTGACCGATGCGGCGCTTGCGGCGGCGAAGGTGGAACTGCAACGCCGCCTCCTTCAGAGCGATAAGGCGGGGATGCGTGCCGTCTCCTGGGTGCCGCGCAAGGCTTTGGCGGTGCCGATTGTGGCGCTGGTGATGGCGGTGCCGCTGGCGCTCTATCTCTCGCTCGGGCAGCCGGGGCAAAAGGATTTGCCGATTTCGGCGCGCACGGAAGAAGTCGCGCCGCTGAAAGCCGTCGCCGCCGCGATTGTCGAGGCGCGCGAGGCGTTGAGCCGCGACCCCGCTCAGCCAATGGCCTGGCTGCGCCTTGCGGGCCTATTGCTCCAGCGTGACGAAACTCAAGAGGCGGTGAACCTGTTGGCCGGGGCACGCGAGCGCTTTCCAGGCCTTGCCGTGTTCCCCTCGGCCCAAGGCGAAGCGTTGATGCGCGCCGGGCAGGGGCTGATTACCGGGGAGGCGGAAGCGGCGTTTCGCTCCGCCCTAGCGCTCGACCCGCAAGACGCCCGCGCCCGCTATTTCCTCGCCCTTGCCGCCGAACAGCGCGGTGCCCCAGCGGACGCTTTACGCGATCTCGAAGCCCTTCTGGCCGATGGTCCAGCGGATGCGCCCTGGCGCACGACCGTCGCCGCCGCGCAAGCCCGGCTGCGCACGGCGCTCGGTCTGCCGCCCGTCGCCGACAGGTCTATCGAGACCGACCCGCAAACAACCGACCCGCAAACTCAGGCGATGATTCGCGCGATGGTCGACGGGCTGGCCGCGCGGCTGGCCCAATCCCCTGACGATCTGGCTGGCTGGCAGCGCTTGGCGCGGGCGCGCGAAGTTCTGGGGGAAACAGAGGCTGCAATTGCCGCTCATCGCCAAATTGTACGCCTAGCACC